>NZ_JAFNOU010000010.1:0-91890 GCF_026536125.1 Gilliamella sp. B3783 | reverse complement strand
TGTCTTTATATTATAAAGCATAATGCGCAATCCTTCAAGCAAATTTATGTTTTATTTACACTTTTCCATTTTAGTGCGCAAAAAAACTAAACGATTAATTTACCGGTCAAAGTATAGCACCTTAGTAAAATTTAACTACCGATTAACGGCGATTATTTGTAAAGAATGGTAAATGAATAGGGAATGTTATTACTATATGAAAGTTATTAATTTCTGCTTATACGTTATTTAGCTAAAATTGCGAGAAAGTAGAAAAATAGACTTAAGTCAGTAACGTTCTAGTCATGCTTATTAACCTTAATATATAAAGGCATTAAAGCCATTTTACCGATGCATGCCATTATTGAAACCAATCTACCGGTCTGTATATTCGATATTGTACTTGATTTGATTTAATACTTGTGAAAGTTGATTGATAAAAAAAGCAAATTGATAGACCTATTCGAAATAGTTTTTAAATATAAATCAATTTTTAACTGGAGCGATGTTAGCTAGCTTGGTGCCAGTGGTCGGACTCGAACCGACACGCTTTTAAGGGCGGCGGATTTTGAATCCGCTGCGTCTACCAATTTCGCCACACTGGCACTTAATGTGTAAAGAAGTAAACGTTGGCATTATACTAAGCTTTACAATATCTGCAACAGTTATTCTTGCAAACTTTTTTAGTTGCCTAAAATTCCAACTATTACCGACGTTTCCATGCTGGAAGTTTTTTTAAGATTATATAAGCGGTTTGCTTAGCAACAGAATAATCTATATTGTGATTTTTTGCATAACGTAATGTGACTTCTTGCCATTTTTCGTCAAACGTTTTCATACTACCATCTTGATGTGCACAGTGTTTACAATAATTTTTAGACATATCGTGCAATGGATAATCACCAATAGTTGTCATTGGCATGCCACAAGCAATACACATTTTCATAGCAACATCTCGTTTTAATGATTAAAAAATTAAAAATTTTTTTTTCAATACAATGTTGAAAATGCTACTCCGAGTTTAAGTCGATTACAAGACACCGTGAAGCAATAGACAATAAAAATAAAATTGAGTGATTTAATATAATAGTTAGGTCTTATTGTTAATAAAGATATAATTAGTTTAGGCAAAAAAACATATTTCCTATCTTAATCAAGATGTTAGACATTAAAAATTATTTTTAACAAAATATAATTCAGCCATTACTAACTCTGTTAGCAATAGTTACTTTTTATTTGATCATCTCAATAAAATCATAAGAAAATTTAATTCAAAGTTTAGTTTGCTAATAATAACCGAATTTGAAGATTGATGATATTTATCAATCAAGATCAGAAATTAATTAATGATCTTTCAAACCTAAACCTTTACTTAATACTTTAAAGCAATCATCACAATCATGTGTCGCTGCTTGTAACAAGGTTTGCGTTGGTGCATGAATAAGTTTATTCGTCAATTTATGCGAAAATTCAGCAAAGACTTCATCTATATTGGCACCTTGCTTAATGGCATTAAGTGCTTTATATTCTAATTCTTTCTTAATATGTTCGGCATTAGTACGATATTGCTTAACAAAATTAACAGCCTGCCTAGCTTTAAGCCAATCGATAAATTGTTCAGCTTGTTCTTGAATAATATATTGCGCCTGCTTGGCCGCAATTGAGCGCTGCTGTAAATTACTTTCAACCGTTTTTTGGAGATCATCAATGGTATAAAGATGAACATGATTAAGTTGATTAATCTCTTCTTCTACATCACGAGGAACAGCTAAGTCTATAAATAACATTTTGCGGTTATTTCTTGCTACCAATGTCCGCTCAACCATGCCTTTACCAATAATAGGTAAAGGGCTTGCCGTTGAACTGATTACAATATCAACATCTTTAAGTCGATTGGCAATATCTGGTAATGAAATAATTTCTGCATCAATTAGCGAGGCAAGTTTTAATGCTTTTTCACGGGTACGATTTGCAACAATAACATGATTAAAACCGTGCGGCTTTAAGTACCGAGAAATAAGCTCGATGGTCTCTCCTGCCCCAACTAACATCACATTTAATTGTGGAGTATCAGTAAAAAGGTTTCTAGCAATTAAACAAGCAGCATAAGCAACAGAAGCAGTATTAGCACCAATATTGGTTTCACTACGAACGGTTTTGGCAACATGAAAAATTTTTTGAAATAATTTTTCTAATGTTAACGACAAACAATGATTTTTTTGCGCCTGCATATACGCAGCTTTTACTTGTCCTAAAATTTGTGGCTCACCAATAATCATGGAATCGATGCCACTTGCAACCGACATCAAATGTTCAACCGCTTGTTGACCTTCATACCAATAAATGGCGTTTTGATACTGAGCAATATCAACATGATGAAATTGACCTAACCAAATCTCAACAGACTGTTTTAATTTTAGAAAATCAGTATCATGCTCGTAACTTAAATAGATTTCTGTGCGGTTACACGTAGACACAATAACACACCCTTCAACTAAAGGATGTTGATAAAGGCTATATAATGCTTTATCCACAATTTCATTGGGAAAAGCGATTTTTTCCCTTAATGAAAGTGGTGCAGTTTTATGGTTAACACCTAATATTGTAATTGACATTGCTTTGTTTCTATTATGAGTGATATAACGATATTATTAAGCGTTTTATTATTTTTATTATACATAAAAAAACAATAAAGGTTAATTACAGTTACTTTTTCTTATTCTAACGATTTTCAGTTATAATAAATTTATATTAGGCAATTTTAATGGGCTAATTCATGACTAAAATCAATTATCTATTTATTATCGTTTTATCTTTGTTTATGACTGCTTGCCAAGTCAGCCAACAACAAAACTCGACATCTATTGTAAACCAATGGCAAAATCATCAGCACGATCTTGAACAGATAAATACGTTTCAAGTTAATGGAAGTATTGCTCATTTCAGCAACAAAACCCGTAGTTATGGTCGCTTTTTAATTAACCAACAATCAGATGATCGTTTCGACATAAAATTGACCACACCTGTTGGAACTAGCATCTTGAGCCTAAAAGTAGAACCTAATTATGCACAACTTATTGATAAAGATGGTAATAACTATAATGGCAATAATATCGAAGATTTGATGAGTAAGGTGTCTAACGTTAATATTCCACTAAACTCCCTTCATAATTGGTTAAAAGGTTATTCTAATAATAGTTCTGCCGATAAATTAGATAAATCAGGCAGATTAACCGCGACTGAATTTATACAGAATAATAATAAATGGCAGTTAAAGATTGCGAGTTACTCAACGTATACTTTTAGAAATAAAAAAATTGATCTACCATCGTCAATTGAGCTAAATCATAATGATGAGCTTATTCGTTTAAAAATTAGTAACTGGATCTTACGATAGTAGGTAATCATAATGAAACAGTGGTTATCGCCTGCAAAGCTGAATTTATTTTTATATATAACGGGTCGCCGCCCAGATAATTACCATAATTTACAAACGTTGTTTCAATTTATTGATTTATGCGACAGCCTCACTTTTAACTTGCGTAAAGATAATAAAATTAATTTATTAACGCCTTTTGATAACGTTCCTTATGATAAAAATTTAATCGTTATTGCTGCACAGTGTTTAAAAAACTATACTCAACGCCTCGATCTAGGCATTGATATTACCATCAACAAGAAAATACCTATGGGTGGGGGGCTTGGTGGCGCCTCATCAAATGCCGCCACAGTATTAGTTGCGCTCAATGAGTTATGGCAACTCGCTTTACCAACGGAAACATTAATTACTCTAGGACGAAAGCTTGGCGCAGATGTGCCTATTTTTATCTATGGGCACGCGGCATTTGCTGAGGGAATTGGTGACCAGCTACAATCTGTTGATTATCAAGAAAATTGGTATTTAATTACTTACCCCAATATTGAGATTTCGACAGTCGAAATCTTTAATGATCCCGGACTAAAACGTGATACTCCTGTTCGCACTATTGAGCAACTGCTTTCTCAACCATTCGAGGCGTTCAGCAACGATTGCGAAAATATTGTCGGTAAACGTTATCCTAAAGTACATCAAATTATTAGCTACCTATCGCAATTTGCGCCGACCAAACTGACAGGTACTGGAGCTTGTGTATTTAGCTTATGTCACTCGCAGCAGCAAGCACAAGAAATACAATCAACACTTAATAAGTTTTCGGTAGAAAGTTTTATTACGCGATCGCTAAATACCTCACCGTTATATCAATAGTTATCTATAATTTTAGAGAAGCATCGGTTAAAAATACCTTAACTTTCACAATAAGGTTAAGGTTTATTCAAAAAAAATTCGGTTTAAAAACACCATTGTTAATTTTTATTGCTTGACCGATTCAACGGGAATAATAAATAGATGTTTATCATAATATTCAACGCAATATAATCCTTCATAGCTGGTATAGCCTTGCTCGTTCAATTTGGCTTTTAACCAATCTTCATTTTTATCAATCGATTGTAACGCTTCATCATTTGGTTTTTCGTTTTCAAGAACAATAACAGATATATCCTTATCACCCTTTTTCACAATAGTTAGCTGACCATTAGGCTCAAGAATTGCTTTTTCAACAGCATTAATAGTAAAAATATTTTTCATCCTTAATAATACTGCAAAGCTAGCAAAATCAATATTTACACCAGCAAAAGCATCTAACTTAATTTTACCTTTATCCATTAATATAATTGGATTACCGACAATAAAAGCTTTTGCATTTTGACTTCTTTTCTTCAGATAATTAGAGGTATACATAATAGTTGTCCACATCAACAACACCACTAAAAAATCAAACACTGTTAATTTAGGATTATAAATAATACCGCCTGCAATACCACCTAAAATCATATTACCGATAAAATCAATGCTCGACATTTGAGATAACGAAGTTTTTCCGGTTATTTTTAAAAATAAAATTATACAAATAAAAACAACCAATAATTTAAATGCAATAACTAAAAAATCATGATAATTCATACTTATATCACCCCTATAATGATATTGCCAAAATTACACAATCAATGAAAAAGTTATTCAGCTTAAAACAGAGTTTTAAAGCCGAATTTCACTTTATTTTTATAACCTTCGCTATCAACTGAAAGAAGTAAATTTAATGATCAATTAAGATGCGTAATGACACCCCATTTTATTGCAAGCTGTTCTTTATTTGAATTTGGTAACCAATTATTAATTTCATCCATTAATTTTTTATTATTCAACTGTACCATGTAAGCTTTATAACTTTCGGTACCTTCGAATGGCTTAACTGTCGCTAAACATAAGACATTAGGCTCTTTGTTTTCATAATAATGACCTTCGATCAGATCTGTCACCATCATATCAGCGGTTTTATCACGTAACGCTTGAAGATTATCAATATTATTTTTTACACGAATGATGTGTGCAGTATGAATATTTTGATTTACAAAGCTTTCATTGGTCCCACCAGGGTTAACGACAACTTTAACATTAGGTTGGTTAATGGCGTCTAAATTTGCTAATTGAGGTGCCATATCACATGCGGCTAACGCAATCTTACCATTAGGAACGACTTGGTCAGATAGTAAAAAATTAGCTGCACGATCTTTGGTGTAGGTCACGCCACCCATTGCAACATCATACTTATCAGCAGCTAAATCTTGGGAAAGTGTGGGCCAGCTTGTAATATAAAATTCAGGTGTAACATTTAATTTTTTAGCTAAATCTTTTGCCATATCAATATCAAAACCAACCAACGAATTTTGATTATCATAGAAAGCAAGTGGTGCATAATCAGCAGGCACACCAATTCTAATTGTTTTTGAGCTGATGATTTCATCATAAGTACGCGCTTGAGCAAGTCCTGAGCAAAGCAATAATGCCATAATGGCAGTTAACTTTTTCATCTAATTATTCCTTTTAATAACCTGTTAGATCCAAATAAAAACATAAATAAGACAAATTAAATCAATTAATTTCATCTAAAAAGATTTAATTTCAATAGTTAATTTACTTCAACTTTACTATTAGATTGGATATTAAGCCATTTAGCAATCAATTTTATCGATATCTGAGGCGATTTTATTAAAACGTTCTAAAAAATAGTTATTTATTTTTCGGTTGGCAACACCAGTTTATTTTTACCATGCTAGTAAAAATACAGTCACTGGTGATTAAGCATGAAAAACTAAAGTTGGCTTATCAAAAACGGGATTCAAATCTAAACTTATTACCCAGCACGACTGCAAAAAAGATTCATATGATATTGCTGTTTTTTATATGGCAACTTAGCGAGCTCGAAAACCTAAATTTGAAAATATCAAATTCACGTAACATCTACATTATACTCAACACCCGTTCTATCCTTGGAAACATATCGACCAACTAAAAACGTAAATCAATCCCCTGAACAAATTGTCGAAGTGCTAGAATTAGTTAATTAAAATAACAAAAAAATTTTAAATGTGTTATTAACACGATGATTTAAAATAAATAACAGTATTAGTTTTCATACATACCAACGCCTCTATCATATAAATAAGGTACTATGCAACTCTTCCGATTAAAATTTTACCAATAACTCACTCGATACACGTTTATTATTTACCAAGTCGTTTTGACTATACATAAAAATGATGAAAAGTGCGGCTTCACCGCATCATAATCAAGATATTGTTTTGATATTCCACTAACGACACAACTTACTTCTATGTCTGTTTACAAGAATTCATAGATTAACCAATGTTAGAGGGCGAGTTTAAACAACTTCTAAGACGACTTAAAACTTGCTATAAATGAACATATCCAACAAACGGTTTAACAATTTTTACAAGCCCCCAATAAAAATCAACCACCTATAAACTACAAACAATGAATAATTCACGTGCTATCGGTGCAGTTGCAAATGCCAATGTTTTTTAACTGCGTATCAATAATTACACCTAATCATCGAGTAATAGTCCCAAATAATAAACTTGTCGGATGTGGTGGATTAAAAAAAAACGTTGGTACATTGAACATAAAAAAGTCATTTACATAAATAATATTAACAATATGAGCTTCGCAGATTAAACCAAGTCACCCAGAATAAAATCAACAGCTATTCTGACAGTTAGATAATGATCTTGCCTACACCATAACTAATAAATGAATAGTTTATCTACATATATTTATCGGCATTATTTCACGATTGCCTTTTGATTATTGCCAGCATTGAGCGCAAAGGTATATAATAGAAGATTAGCCATTGTTATAGAAAAATGTAGAGAACATCTAACATGACTCATATACAAGAAAAACTTACACTGATTAAAAACAGTATTATCACTATTCCAGACTATCCTAAAAAAGGCATTTTATTTCGCGATATTACCAGTTTATTGGAAGATCCTATCGCGTTTAAAGCGTCTGTCGATCTATTAATTGATCATTATAAAGATAAAAAAATCGATAAAGTTGTGGGTACTGAAGCGCGAGGCTTTATCTTCGCTGCACCCATTGCATTAGCTTTAGGTGTTGGTTTTGTGCCGGTTAGAAAACCAAATAAGCTACCGCGTCATGTATTTAAAGAAGAATATCAACTTGAATATGGTACCGATACGCTCGAAATTCATTCCGATGCGATCAAATCGGGAGAGCGCGTATTGATTATTGATGATCTGTTGGCTACGGGTGGCACAGTTGCAGCGACAGCAAAATTAATACAACGATGTGGTGGAATTGCACAAGATGCCGCTTTTGTTATTAACTTACCTGATTTACAAGGCAAAACCAAATTAACTCAAGCTGGAATCAATTGTTTTACACTCATTGATTTTGAAGGAAAGTAAACCACCTTTATAGTAGGGCGAAACTTTCGCCCTATTGCACTTGTAGCGTCCCATCTTTTCATCAATGTTATCGTAGAAAATCAAAATAATTTTTTATCTATTGCACCTGCTCAAAAAAAACACTTATCGATGCAACATTCTGGACTGGCTATCGATTCCAAAGGGATTATTATGCTATTGGAATAGATATCAAAAGCAATATCAATTGTTGAAAATAACCTTGTTATGCATAATAAATTAGTTAATACCCCCCTACAGAACAAATACTCAATGAGATAGTTCAAAACGTACCCTGTTACATTAGAAACAATCAACCAATAAGACATCTATTTACCAATTGAGGGCAGTTGAATCAATTAACAAAGTGCCTGGCACTATCTTTTCTGAAAAAGTTGTTGATAAAAGTGTTGTCATTGAGCCACTTAAAGTCATCGTTTATGCGCCTTTTGGTGGTAAAGAATGTGAGCTATTTCATACCAAACACGCCATGGATTTAACATCCAAATTAGGTATTAAATTACTGATTCATATTGGACAAGAAACAGTCGCACTGGAAGGCAAATAGTTTAACACACTTATCAATACTGGCGACAAAATCAAAAAAGGCGATAACTTATTTAACACGATATCAATAGCTTAAAAAAGAAGAATATAATTAATTTGTTAACATCAATTGCGATAACCAACCGTAATAATTTTATGACAATTATAATACCCTTAGCCAACAATGATTAGCCATGATCGATTAATGATGCTATCAAAGCAAAGCTAAGCTAAGGATCACAAAACCAAGCACTCAAATAACATAATTGTTACGTTCTATCATTAAAAAACCCGTCAAAGTCACAATCGTAAACTTCATTATTGACAAACAAATAAAATAATTGCATAAAAAATCACATTAATACTTGATTAAGCGCTTAATGTGAATTATTATTCAAAAATAAAGCATAATTATTAAAAAGGAAATAAATAGAAAATGAAAAAATTTAGTCATATTATTGCCAGAACACCCGCTAAATCACTAATTAATGGGCTAACGTCAGCTAATTTAGGTAAACCCGATTATCAAAAAGCCTTAAATCAACATAATGATTATATTCGCGCTTTACAGCAATGCGATGTTGACATCACCATTCTTCCCGCTGATGAACGTTTTCCTGATTCTGTATTTGTTGAAGATGCCGTACTTTGTACGCCGCATTGTGCAATAATCACAAGGCCGGGCGCTGAAAGTCGACGAGATGAAACAACTATCATTGCCGATACCATTGAACGTTTTTATCCAAATAAAGTCGAAGCCATTACAGCGCCGGGAACGGTTGAAGCTGGCGATATTATGATGGTTGGTGATCATTATTATATTGGTTTATCGGCGCGTACCAATCAAGCTGGTGCCGATCAAATGATTGCCATATTAAAAAAATATGGTATGACAGGATCGGTTGTCACTTTAGAAAAGGTTCTCCATTTAAAAACAGGCCTAGCCTATTTGGAAAATAATAATTTACTTGCAGCAGGCGAATTTATCACTAAGCCGGAATTTCAACACCTTAATATCATTGAGATCCCTGAACAAGAAAGTTATGCCGCTAACTGTATTTGGGTTAATGATCGCGTCATTATGCCAGCCGGTTATCCGATCACAAAAGCAAAAATCGAAGCATTAGGCTATCAAGTCATTGAAGTCGATACCTCTGAATATCGAAAGGTTGACGGTGGCGTCAGCTGTATGTCATTACGATTTTAATGTTGATGTATTAAATGACGCTATTTTTAACCCTTTAAAAAAGATAACAACATGAATACACCTACAAAAACAAAACTTGGTATTTTGCCACTAACCTTGTTAGTGGTAGGCAGTATTGTTGGCAGTGGTATTTTTAGTTTGCCACAAAATATGGCCGAAGCATCGGGGGCTGGTTCGATTTTAATTGCTTGGGTAATAACCTTAATTGGCATGTTAATGCTAACACGAATCTTTCAATATTTGTCGATTCGATTTTACAAGATCAATGATGGATTATACGGTTATGTCCGTGAAGGTTTTGGTGATTATATCGGCTTTAATGCAGCATGGGGATATTGGATATCCGCCTGGATGTCTTGTGCCAGCTATTTAGTCATTTTATTCAGTGCATTAGGCTCGTTTGACTGTTTGCGTTTTTTTGGCAATGGAACCACATTGCCTGCTGTCATGGGTGGTTTGGTCTTTTTATGGATTGTCCATACTTTTATTTTAAAGGGAATTTATCGCGCATTTTTATTAAATTGTTTAGTCACATTGGCTAAAATTGTGCCCATTGGTTTGTTTATTATTTGCGTGATTCTTGCATTTAAAATCGATACCTTTAACACCAATTTTTGGGGAACACCACAATTAGGATCGGTCATCGATCAGGTCAAACATACCATGCTTTACACGGTATGGGTTTATTTAGGTATCGAAAGTGCGACGGTTTATGCGTCACGGGCAAAAACAATTTTAAGCATTAGCCGAGCAACCTTTTTCGGCTTTGCAATCACTAGCCTATTATTAGTATGTGTTTCGGTTTTATCGCTAGGAATCGTACCCCAACAAGAACTTGCCGAAATGAAAAATCCATCCATGGCTTGGGTGATCGAACGAGTGGTTGGCAGTTGGGGAGCGACATTTATAAATATTGGTTTAATTGTTTCGGTCAGTGGTGGGTTACTCTCTTGGTTATTACTTGCAGCCGAAATGCTATTTTTAACCGGACATGGTAACAGACACACTGTACCGAGTTATTTTGGTAAGATCAATAAAAACGGCACGCCTGTTAATGCATTGTGGCTAACTACCGCGCTAATTAGTGTTTTAATCATTCTTGCCCACTTCTATCAATCTGGCTATAACACCCTAATTCAACTCTCAACGTCAATGGTACTAATCCCCTACTTACTTTCGGCGCTATTTGTTTTTAAATTGGCGGTTAAACAACGAAAAACCGACTTAATTTTTATTGGTAGTATTGGTTCAATTTATGGATTTTGGTTGATTTATGCTGGAGGCATTGTTTACTTATTGCTCTCTATGATTTTATACAGTGTAGGTTTATTATTTTATCTCTATGCACGAAAACAACGATCACTCCCAGCTTTTAGTTTTTTACACGACAAAATCTATGCCTTAACTATTGTCATATTAGGGATGACTGCAATTCTATATTTTTATATGTAAAGCTATTAAACGAATTATCAAGCGTTATTTTCGAAACAGATAAAAATCGACCAATAAAGCTCGAAAATCATCGGAATAGCGCCCATCCTCATCTCGCATACAAAGATGCTGTTCCAAAACAGCATCACAAGGCTGAAAAGCAAAAGTCATTAATGACAAAGAAAAGGATTTGTTAGCAGAGTACTTAACTTTGAGTTCTTGCTGTAAATATAAATGATTAGACTTTGCTAATAACTTAAATTGATTGGATAAGTGATAAGGCAAAACCAAACAAAACCTACCCGTTATGCTTAATAACCGTTTTACAACATCAAGCAGCTGTTGATAGCTCAAACTTTCAGTATAGCGAGCCAGTTGCCTTTGGCGATCACGGCAATCAACGGCAGATTCAAAATAGGGAGGATTGGTAACAATCAGATCATAACAACCAGATGACTCTATTCTAAATTGATTGATATCTCCCTCAATGGCGTTAACCTTGCTAAAATCAGCAGAAAAGGCATTTTGCTGACACTGGTTTACAGCCTGTTTATCAATATCAATAGCATCAATCTGACAATCACGATTAATAAGGCGCGCGGCTAACATTAAAGCAATCACACCACAACCCGTGCCAATATCAAGTACCTGTTTAGGTGCATGTGTAATCGGTGCCCAGGCGCCTAATAAACAACTATCGGTTGTGACTTTCATTGGGCTTTTATCATGAGCGACAAAAAAATGTTTAAAGGTAAAACCACCTTTTTTGAGTGATAAATGATTATTTGGCATCAAGACTCTTTTTGAATAACGGTTTATTCGAAGCAATAGCATCAGCCCAACGCGTCGGTTCAGGCAAACGATAACCACGTAAACATAGATTAACCCATTTTAACGCACTATCTTGGCTAACACGATGACCAGATGAGATGAATAGTGGATTACAATTATTTTTACTTTGTAACACCCAACCAATTTGTTGTTGCTTATCAACTAATGGGGTAACTTGACCTGCTATTTTAGCGATCGGCGAAAATTGACCACATAGGCGTTTTTTTGCCACACCAATAGTTGGCATATCTAACAATAATCCTAAATGGCTGGCAATACCCAAACGCCTTGGATGCGCAACACCCTGACCATCGACCAACAAAAGATCCGGTTTATGCTTCACTTGCTGCCAAGCGCTAAGTAAAGCGGGATATTCACGAAACGATAAATAACCGGGAATATAAGGAAATTCAGTTTTTAAGCGTGCAATATGATACTCAACTACTTTAAAATCAGGATAAGTTAAAATGACAATAGCTGCTCGCGTGACATTACCATCATCTTCAAATCCAACATCGGTCCCCCCCACTAACTTTATTGCGGGATTAAAATCATCAACCAATTTTACCTGATTGGCTAAGCGTTGCTGGGATTGCTTTAATTGTGCTAAATTGATAGACATTTTTATTCTGCTGGGTATTATTATCGGCAATAAAGTGATTTTAACAGAATTAGTATGCGATATACATTAACAAATCCAGTTGAATTGACTGAAGAAATAAAAAAAAGCCGTTTTATCGTCAATGCTGCGCCCGTCACCACTGCCGATCAGGCAAGCCAATTTATTGAACAAGTTAGCGATATTAATGCTACACACAACTGCTGGGCATGGAAAATCGGTCAACACTACCGCTTTAATGACGATGGCGAACCCACCAGCACCGCAGGTCGCCCAATTCTATCAGCAATTGAAGGACAGGATTGTGATCAAGTCGTGGTAGTGGTTACGCGCTATTTTGGTGGCATAAAATTAGGTACAGGTGGATTAATTCGTGCTTACGGTGGCAGCGCCAGCCACTGCTTACAACAAGCCCAGTTGATCGAACTCATAACCCGTATTCCTCTACAATTTCACTGCTACTATAACGAATGGCCGATTATTGAAAATCGCCTTAAAGAACTTGATGCCATTATCGAACATCAAGATTTTGACGCCGAAGGCGTAAAAGTTAGTTTCGCAATCACCCAAGATAAAATCACAATATTACAAAAAAATATTAGTGATATAACACGTGGTAGAGTGGTGATAGAGAAATAACATTCTGAAAATGTTATGTTACTATATTTTATGATTTAGGACATTAATGGTTTGGCGATGTTGAGGTTTATACTAAAATGCCCACTTTACTTCAACATCTAAGAAAGAATTGTTTCTATTTATTAAGAAATTCGTTTCTTTAATTCTTAATTTCTGGGGCGCTAATAATTGGCTGATTTTTCTTTTCAGTAAAAACGCCCGAATTGGGAGATTTGTGCAAAATCCCCGAAGTTACCTGTATCATCTAAGAGACTTACCGCTTCGAGTCCACCATCAGTGCAAATTTTTTCCGTAAAAATTTTCGCCCACACAGTGCTAGAAAGAGGTCTGCAAGGTGCCTTGGTCTTCGTTTCGTGTGGTTCACTGATTTGTTGCTAACAAAGTCGTGTTGCCAACCATCCCTATTTGGCATACACCGCGCGCGGTTGTCGGCACTTTATCATTGCGTAAATATTAACTTTAATAAACCCAACGGATTATTTATCCATTTTTATTTTTGTATTGGTGAGTGAAAATTTTAGATCTTTTAATAAGATTCTGTCATTTTAGGAACGCTATACAACAACGCACGCCTGTCATTGAATTTTTGAGTAAGCTTTTAGTCTGTTTAACTACCTACACGGCAGTGAACTTTTGGTTATAACGGCTTTTTGGCCGCATTCATTTCTAAACTACCTACACGGCAGTGAACAGACAAATAAATGATAACTCTGCTACAGTTATTTTCTAAACTACCTACACGGCAGTGAACACTTACAACAACATACTAAAGAAATTGGCAAGTTTCTAAACTACCTACACGGCAGTGAACGCTCAACAATAGTTAGATCTTTGGGCGGTTTATTTCTAAACTACCTACACGGCAGTGAACTAGCGTGTTGATTACTATAAACTTTGTTTGGGCAAAGGTAAATAGTGTTTTGGGTGGTTCAAACCCTTTTTTTTGATGAATTTGTAATTTATTGATTTTATTTGATTTAAAACAAGGTCAAAAAAAAGGGTTAAAAACTCGCATAAATTTGGATTAGGTAGAATTTCGGACGTAAATAGTTTAATGTTTTTTCATAACGATAATTACGTCCAAAAGCTAGGCTAACCCAAAATCCCCCATGTCTACCTAAACTCAACCAGATCACCAATTTGTTGGCTAAGGATTATCATCAATTCGAGTATTTGTCGATCGCCATGAATGAACATGTAAAAGGTATCTAAGCGCGGGTAGAATTTTTTCATTTCTTTGCCTTTTGGTGTTTCGGCTGGGCAAAAGTTGAAGGAGAGTACTTCATGCGTTACCATAATACACATAAAGTCCTCCCAGTAGAAAACCCCTTCCATGTCCATTGCTTTATAATAGAAGCCTTCTTCATAAAAAGCACAGTATGACTCACATGGCCATTGTGCATTTTTGTAAAGTTTTTTTAATCGTCTTATTTCGGTAAAGACTGCAATATAATGACTAATTAAAGAGAACACCATACCAATTCCAAAGAGCATAATAATAAATGCCACACTAGTCATCATTTTCATTGGCAGACCAAATGTTGCCGTGATTAAAACAATGAGGATAAAAGCAACGATCGATCCACCTAAACATAAAAACCTTTTTTTAGGGAGAAACATGTGGTGAATCATTTTAGCAATTTTGGGGAGGATTTCATCGCGTGATTGTAATTTAAAATGGCGATCGAATAAAAATGTTGCCTGTTCAGGATCAAAAGCAATATAGGGTTCTTTTACCTGTTTTTTCATTATTTTTTCCTTATTACTATTTTATTTAGATTTTAATTGTCTTTTTTGTAAAAAATCAAAATATTTTCCATAAAATAATATTATTTTGCGAAAATGGCTATTGAATTTTTTGACTGGTTGTTCTGTTGACTAAAAAATATAAACAATTTAATCGTTATATAACGATTATTTACTGCGAAACTCTTTGTTGTAAGCAATCATCTTGAAAAGTATTTTTGTTCATTTTTTCAGTATAGATTAGTACAATTCACTAGTTGCTTGATATAGATAATCTCATTACAATGATGTGAAAATAGTTTTTAATAATTGAAAATATGATCACCTACCGCGATGCCACTTTAGCTGATTTACCTTTTATCGTTGATGTCTACAATTCAACCATTGCTAGCCGCATGGTCACTGCCGATACTGAAACTGTTTCAGTACAAAGCAAAGTGGCTTGGTTTGAACAACATAACCCTCAAAACCGTCCGCTTTGGTTAATTCAATACCATAATCAACCATGCGGTTGGGTTAGTTTGTCATCCTTTTATGGACGACCCGCCTATAATAAAACAGTCGAAATTAGCCTTTATATCCATCAAGATTTTCGTGGTCAACAAATTGGGCAAAAAGCCGTTGAGCACATTGAGGAATTTGCTCAAAAAGTAGGAATAACCGCTATTATGAGTTATATCTTTGGTCATAATATTCCAAGCTTAGCGTTGTTTAAAAAAATGCAGTATCAACAATGGGGGCTATTTCCTAATATTGCAGAGCTGGATGGGATCAAACGTGACTTAATTATACTTGGTAAGCGATTGTCCTGATTTTCATCACTGCTTATTATTCCCTACTGTTATAAAGGATCTTTTTTTAATGCGCATAGTCAATGTATTAAAAATACTTACATCACAAGCTAAAATCACAAATGTTTTAATAATGTTAAATGTGGGTTATTTTGTGGTATCACGATTATTAGGTTTCACTACATTAACCTATATGACTGATGAACAATTTCTTATTCTTTGGGGAGCAGATAATGCGGAATTAACCTTATTTTACCATGAATATTGGCGCTTATTTACCAGTATGTTTGTGCATGCTGATTTGACACATTTAGTAATGAACATGCTTGCCTTATGGAGCGTAGGCCCTATTTTAGAAAAACGCATACCAGCTTTTGTGTATATTGGCATCTACTTGTTTTCCGGTTTGTTTGGTAACTTAATCAGTGACTTTTTTTTACTTTATCAACATGTGGTTAGCTGCGGTGCGTCGGGCGCCATTATTGGTGTTATTACCTCACTATTAGCTTATAGTTTAGTATTTAAAACTAATTTCGAAGAGATGCCAATCAAAGCTATCTTAATTAGTTTAGTCTTAACCGCAGGACTGGGATTGTTACCGTCTATTAATAATATTGCCCATGTAGCGGGCGCGATTAGCGGATTTATCATAAGCTTTGCTTTCTTTACTTGTCTTAAATTGGCCCATTATCCAAGTAAATTAGGCATGATACTGCTTTTAACTTTACTTGTAATTATAGCGGCTATATTCGTTTTATTGGTCTATGAATTAACCCCATATGAAGAGTTATTTTACAAATATCTGGTTCTATATCATAAAAATGACTGAAAAAAAGCGCGAATGAATCAATTCATACCGCGCTTTTGTAATGAAAATATATCGCTAAAAACTATTTAAAATACGAGCTGGATCAACTTTACAAGCTCGCTTAGCAGGATAATAACTTGCAACTAAGCTTAATAACATGGCTGTAACAAATACTATTGTGACATCGGTAAAATGAATTTCTGAGGGTAAAAAATCGACAAAATAGATATGGCTATTTAAAATTTTATGTCCCATCAGTGATTCGACTACTTTCATAATATTTGTTAATTGCCATGCAATTACAACACCTAATATTACGCCCATTAAACTCCCAATCAATCCAGAAATAATGCCATACCAAATAAAAATATGTTTGATCAGACCATTGGTTGCACCAAGCGTTTTAAGTATAGCAATATCACGTTGTTTATCTTTCACAGCAATAACAAGTGTAGATACAATATTAAAACAAGCAACGCCAATAACCACAATCATCGCCAAATACATGATTTGTCTTATCATCTGAATATCTCGGTACATAAAGCCAAATGAGTTTTCCCAACTATTAAAAGACAAATTCATATCCAAACCCAATGCAGCTTGAGCAATAATACGGCTTGCATCGAATACTTTATCGACATTAACCATAACACCCGTGACACTGTCACCCATGTCTAGCAACTTTTGTGCATCAGCTAGAGGCACTAAAGCCACATTGTTACTTAAGCTACCACTCAAATCTAAAATACCAACAACGTGTAAACGTACGCGCTTTGGTTGTTTAAGTTGAGTTGAGCCATTGGTTGATACTGGAAGCAATAACGAAACCCAGCTGCCCTCTTTAATTGATAATGTTTTGGCTAATCCTGCACCAATAATCACCTGTTGACTATCAGATTTAAATTCTTGCCATTTGTTATTCAATACAAATTTAGGCAGCGCACTTGTTTGGCTTTCTTGTTCAGGATCGATACCTTGCACTTCAACCGCCCCAAGTTTGCTACCATTTTCAATCAAACCAGTAAAATTGACAAAAGGCACTGCTGAAACAATATTCTTATTTTCTTTTAACTCCTTTTGCACCTGACGCCATTGTTCTAAATTGCCATATTGTGGATATAATTGTCCATGCGGAACAACGGATAAAACACGATTATGTAATTCGCGTTCAAAGCCATTCATCGCACTTAAACCAATTATTAAAGCAGCAATGCCAATAGCAATACTCAGGGTTGAGATAATCGAAATTAAAGATAACATGCCACTTTTACGACGACCTTTTCGAAATTTAATAGCCGTCAATAATGATAAATTCATAGTTAATTTTCCAGTAACGGTTTGTCTGACTCACAATTACTCAACAATTGCCCATCGCTCATAGTTAACTGTTTATCTAATTTTTTTGCCAAACTTAAATCATGCGTGACAACTAAAAAAGCGGTGCCATGTTCACGATTTAAACGAATTAACAAATCAAAAATAGTATCGGCAGTTGATTTATCCAGATTTCCTGTTGGTTCATCAGCCATCACTAATGCAGGATTATTGATTAATGCGCGACCAATAGCGACTCGTTGGCGTTCCCCACCCGAAAGTTCAGCCGGTCGATGATCTGCCCGCTTCACCAAGTTAACCGATTCTAACATTGCCATTGCCCGTTTTTTAGCTTCGTTAGCTGAAACACCGCCAATTAATAACGGCATCGCCACATTTTCAAGTGCAGTAAAATCGGGTAAAAGGTGATGAAACTGATAAACAAAACCAATTTCTTGGTTACGTAAATGCGCTTTTTGCACTTCAGACAATTGATTAAGTTGTTGTGATTTAAATAAGATTTCGCCAGATGTTGGTTTATCTAAGCCACCAAGTAAATGTAAAAGTGTACTTTTCCCCGATCCTGAGCTTCCAATAATAGCTAACATATCACTACGATAGATATCAAATGATACATTTTTTAACACTTCGGTCACCATTTTGCCTTCTTTATAGGTTTTATAAAGATTTTTAGCGCAAAGTAGTCTTTCTGAATTATTCATAACGTAAAGCCTCGGCAGGTTGAATATTGGCTGCACGATAAGCAGGATAGATAGTTGAAATTAGCGATAACATAAGCAATCCAATAATAATAAATATAATTTGTGATGGTTCAACCAACGAAGGTAACTCAATACCTGCAAATGATAATCCCAAAACTTGCATAAGTTCATTTAAATTCAAAGCAAGAATTAGACCAATAATACTGCCTAATAAAGTCCCCATCACGCCCGAACTGGCACCTTGAATAATAAAAATCAGCATAATTTTAAATCGTGATAATCCTTGAGTTTTCAGGATTGCAACTTCACCTTGTTTTTCCATCACTAATAAACTTAACGAAGTGATGATATTAAATGCAGCGACAATAACAATTAAGCTTATCAATAAGCCCATCACATTCTTTTCCATTTTTATAGCCTGAAATAACTCCCCGCGTTTGGCACGCCAATCATTAAATATCAAACCATCGGGTAAAGGCGTATTTATTACCGCTGCGATATTAAGAGGGTTATCTAAAAATAGACGCCAGCTTGTAATCATATTAGCGGGATAACGTAACAGATTTCTTGCATCGGATTGGTTAATATAAATTAGCGCTTGATTGATATCATGATTGACCGAAAATAACCCAACAATATTGAATAAACGCTGAGAAGGGATGCGCCCTACTGGGGTAATTTGGCTGGCATCGGTGACCATTAAACGAATTTTATCACCGACTGTCACCCCTAATTGATTTGCTAATGTTTGCCCTAAAATTACGTTATATTGCCCAGCTTGTAGATCAGCTATCGAGCCACTATAAATATAATCATTGATAGGATCTTCATCTTCCGCTGTAATGCCCATTAATGTGCTTACGGTAATACTTTGTTCACTTTGTAATATTACATCGCCAGTCACTAATGGTGTGATTCGATTGACGCCCTTAATGCTATTAAAAAGCGTACTTGGTGTAAGATTAGGATCGATTCGACCTTGCGTTGAAGTAATTTGTGCTTGAGGAAAAAATTTCAAAATACTATTTTGCATTTGATTTTCAAGCCCATTCATTACCGACAACACGACAATTAAGCCAATCGAACCTAGCATAATCCCTATCATCGATAACCACGAGACAAAACGACCAAAGCCATCTGTTTTTTGACCATAAACATAGCGTAAGCCAATATAAAAAACTAATGGGCGAAATATTTTTGACATAAACGTTTATATTACCTAAAACTTTTAATAAAGTTTACTCGTTAAGTAGAATTTGCTTATCATACAGGATTAAACAGTTATAGAAAACAACCACGTAATTACGCTATAATCCTTCGATAACTTTTTTTGATATCAAAAAAAATTCCTATGCCTAAAACAATCAATCTATCAACACTTATTCCACAAAAACCTGGGGACATAAAACACTGTGGTCAACTAGTTGGCTCAGCTTTATCACTATTTTGTGCGCAAGCAATTCAAGCTCATAACGGATTAGTGGTGATTATTACCGATGATATGCAGCAAACCTCACGCATACACGAAGAACTAAAACAATTTTCGCCCTTTCCGTCTATTTTTTTCCCAGATTGGGAAACCTTACCTTATGACAGTTTTTCCCCACATCAAGACATTGTATCGGCACGCTTATCTTGCTTATATCACCTTGGTCATTTAACCAAAGGTGCTCTGATCTTACCAATTAATACATTAATGCAAAAAGTTTGCCCGCAAAGCTTTTTAGGTGGGCATGTATTCATGATGAAAAAAGGTCTACAGATAAGCCGTGAACACCTACGTTTACAATTAGAAAATGCGGGTTATCGCTCAGTAAGTCAAGTAATGGAACATGGTGAATATGCCACACGCGGCGCATTATTTGATATTTTTCCAATGGGCAGTGATAAACCTTATCGTATTGATTTTTTTGATGATGAAATTGATAGCATTCGGACTTTTGATGTTGAAAGCCAACGCACTTTTGAAGAAATTGAGCAAATTCAACTGCTACCTGCACATGAATTTCCATTTGATAAAGCAGCTATTGAGCTATTTCGTAGTCAATGGCGTGAACAATTTGCAGTAAGACTTGAGCCAGAAAGCATTTATCAGCAAGTCAGTAAAAACATCCTACCAACAGGTATTGAATATTGGCAAGCGTTATTCTTTAATGAGCCGCTGGTGCCGCTGTTTTCATATTTTTTAGATAATACTTTGATTATTAATACGGCAAATATTGAACAGTTTGCCAATAAATATTGGCAAGACATTAATCAGCGATACGAAAGTCGCCAAGTTGATCCAATGCGTCCACTATTATCACCCTCGGTTATTTGGTCTAAAACCGATGAAATATTTGCGCAATTTAAACATTACCCGCGACTTATTGTAGCAAACGAAGCCTTGAGTCAATCAACTAAAAATATTAACTTACCTTTTAGTGCATTGCCTGATGTTGCAATACAAATTCAACATAAAGATCCTTATTTTCATTTTGAACAATTTAATAAAGAGTTTGCGGGTAAAATTATATTTTCGGTCGAATCAGAAGGACGTAAAGAAGCGCTTCAAGAAATACTTGGCCGGCTACGTATTTATCCCACAACAATTACCCAATTAGATCAACTAGACAATATAAATGATCGCTTTTGTGTCATCGTTGGCGCAAGTGAACAAGGGTTTATAGATTTACAGCACAATTTTGCGTTTATTACTGAAAACGAATTGCTAGGACGACGAATTATCCGCCGTAAAAAAGAGTCGAAACAATCAATCAATACTGATTCTTTAATTCGTAGTTTAGCTGAATTAACACCGGGTAAACCTGTGGTACATTTAGAACATGGGGTTGGGCGATATGCAGGATTAACCACACTTGAAACCGGTGGTATTACAGCAGAATATCTAATTTTACTCTATGCTAACGAGACTAAACTTTATGTACCTGTTTCGTCGCTGAATCTAATTAGTCGTTATTCAGGCGGCGATGAAGAAAACGCGCCCTTAAATAAACTGGGTACCGATGCGTGGAGTAAAGCACGGCAAAAAGCGGCTGAAAAAGTCCGCGATGTGGCAGCTGAATTACTCGATATCTATGCTGAGCGTGAAAGCAAACCTGGTTTTGAATTTAAACAAGATCGTGAACAATATAAACTCTTTTGCGAAGCTTTTCCTTATCAAGAAACGGAAGATCAACAAAATGCCATTGGTGCTGTTATTGGTGATATGTGCTCCCCTTATGCTATGGACAGATTGGTATGTGGGGATGTAGGATTTGGCAAAACCGAAGTTGCCATTCGAGCGGCTTTTTTAGCGGTAATCAATCATAAACAAGCCGCTGTTTTAGTGCCAACAACGCTATTAGCACAGCAACACTACGAAAATTTTTGCGATCGTTTTGCCAATTGGCCAATACGTATTGAAAGTTTATCCCGCTTTAAAACAGCAAAACAGCAACAAGCGGTAATTCAAGCACTGGCTGAAGGCAAAGTAGATATTGTCATCGGCACACATAAATTACTGCAAGAAGACGTGAAATGGAAAGATTTAGGCTTACTTATTGTTGATGAAGAGCATCGGTTTGGGGTTCGACAAAAAGAGCGGATCAAGGCTATGCGAGCCAATATTGATATTTTAACATTGACCGCAACGCCAATTCCTAGAACGCTTAACATGGCAATGAGTGGTATGCGCGATCTCTCGATTATTGCAACGCCACCAGCGCGCCGTTTAGCTGTAAAAACGTTTGTCCGGGAATACGACGATTTAGTTATTCGTGAAGCCATTTTACGAGAAATTTTACGTGGTGGTCAGATCTACTATTTGCATAATGATGTATCAGATATTGAAGCTGTTGCTGAAAAACTAGCCGAACTGGTACCGGAAGCGCGAATTGCAATTGGTCATGGACAGATGCATGAACGCGATCTTGAAAGAATAATGAATGATTTTCATCATCAACGATTTAATCTTCTAGTCTGCACAACTATTGTCGAAACAGGTATTGATATTCCCAACGCCAATACCATTATCATTGAACGGGCAGATAAATTTGGTCTGGCACAATTACACCAACTGCGCGGACGCGTTGGGCGTTCTTACCATCAAGCTTACGCTTATCTGTTAACGCCGCACCCTAAATTACTCAGTAAAGATGCTAAAAAACGGCTTGACGCTATCGCCACATTAGAAGATTTAGGTGCAGGTTTTGCCCTCGCAACGCACGATCTTGAGATTCGTGGTGCCGGTGAATTGCTCGGCAGTGATCAAAGTGGGCAAATTGAGACCATTGGCTTTAATTTGTATATCGAATTGCTTGAAGATGCCGTTAAATCATTAAAAGAAGGTAAAGAACCAACACTTGAATCTTTACTGAATAATCAACAAACCGAGATAGAATTACGCTTACCAACATTAATTCCTGATGATTTTATTCCCGATGTTAACACACGTCTATCCCTGTATAAACGTATCGCAAGTGTCGATGATTTAGATGAGTTAACCGATATTCAAGTGGAAATGCGCGATCGCTTTGGTCAATTACCCGATGCTGTTTTGTTTTTATTAGACATTACTAAAATTCGTCATCATGCAAGCCAACTTGGCATTACTAAAATTGAATTGGGTGAAAAAGGCGGTTTCATCGAGTTTGGCGCTAACAATAAAATTTCGGTCGATTATTTAATAGAAATGATTCAAAAAGCGCCAAAAAATTATCGCCTAGAAGGCACAAATCGATTAAAATTGTTGAAATCAGAATTACAACGTCTTGAACGTATTGAATATATTAAAAATTTATTGGTTGATTTTGCTAAACATCAAGCTTAACAACATAATTCATAATTAATTTAAAAGAGAAATATAATGAAAAAAAGCACACTGGCAGTTGGTATTATTGCAATATTAGGAATTGGATACGTTGGCACAGCATGGTATACAGGTAATATCATTGAAACTAACATCGATAGTAAGTTAGAGCAAATAACAGAAATTGCCAATAAATATCAAGATGACTTTACCGTAAAATTTGCTTACAGCAATTATGAAAAGCATATTTTTTCAACAAAAATGCATTTAACCATTACCCTATCGCCTATCGATTCCCCTAATGATAGCATCAATTTATTTAACGATGATATTACCATCCACCATGGTCCTTTCCCAATTGCCGCCCTAAGCAAAGGTTGTTTAACACCGCAGATGGCTTGGATAGATTATACCATGACCGAACAGGCTTACCCTGAGCTTTGGAAACTTGCTGGTAACAAGCCACTGATTACAGGGCATGCGGGTGTAAGTTATGGTCAATATTTGACTGTTGCATTGGCAAATAAAGCCATTACCATGACAAATGCCCAATGGGATGGGCTTGACGGTAAACTCGATCTTTCTGAAGGAAACTACACATTTGAAAGTAATAGTGATGCATCAAGCATTAAAAGTACGGCCAATTTAGACAAATTTGTTTATCAATTAAATGATAAAAGTTCAATTTCATTAAATAAATTAAAATTATCAGCACAACCAAATAGTGAAAAAGGCAAGATAAATTACGAGATTAGCTTTGATAACTTTAAAACTATTATGGATGATTTTGATATACAGGGCAATGTTGAAGTCAGTAATGTCAATAGCAAAGGTGTCATTGATTCGAATGATGTTAATATGGATATCGAAACAACGTTTGATAAATTTACCTTTATACCAACTGGCAAATATTCAAATATAATGTCACAAGTTGAACTGCAAAAATTTGATTTCAAGCAAAAATCTGTAGTTAACTCAACCAATACTGTCGATGGTTCAACAAAATCAACAATTGGTTCTATCATTTTAGGTCAACAAAACTTAGGCTCAACCCTGTTAGATCTGGATTTTAAAGGTGTTGATAAAAGATTCATTTTTTCAAATATAAATGAATCTTATAGTTACAACAGTGACGCTTCTAGCAATCCAGTTAATACTAAGGTAACATTAAATAAGTTTAATTTTCACAATGCTAGTGGCGATATTAATATGACCGCAAATATTGATATTTCTGGTGTTGACAGTGATGATTTAACCATCAGTGATATTGATAATATTAATGCTTTGCAATTTAGCCTACATGCACCATTTGATGTTATGGCGCGTTTTGCTGCACAAATGGATAACCCGAAAAGCAACGAAGTCACGCCAGATCAACTATCTAAAGCTAATCAAACAGTTCAAATCATGGCAAAAATGTTCTTAAGTGGTTCTGATGCATTCGTATTTAATAACGGCAACACTAAAGGTGTATTCTCTGACATAGATTTTTCTAAAGATAAAGATGAGGTTTTAGTGAATGGTAAAACAATTGCTAAAGATGAATTTTTAAATAATCTATAATTACCTATTACATAAAATCTGATAACAGATGAGCTATTGCGCCGGTCAATTCTGGCGCAATGTTTTTTTAAATCATTGAGCAAAAACAGGTTATGAACACAAACTCCCCATCTCACAACGAAAATCAATTTAAACGTACCATGAAAACTCGGCATTTAATAATGCTATCGCTAGGGGGCGTGATTGGTACAGGGTTATTTTTTAATACAGGTTATATTATCGCAACGGCCGGCGCAGTTGGCGCAATCATCGCCTATTTAATTGGCGCTTTAGTGGTTTATTTAGTCATGCTATGTCTTGGCGAACTGGCTGTTGCCATGCCCGAAACGGGCGCATTTCATACTTATGCGTCGCGATTTATCAGTCCAGGAACAGGCTACACTGTTGCTTGGCTTTATTGGTTAACTTGGACTGTAGCACTAGGTTCTAGCTTTACTGCTGCTGGCCTATGTATGCAGTATTGGTTTCCTACTGTTTCGGTTTGGATTTGGTGTCTAATTTTCTGTGTCGTGATTTTTGCTCTAAATATTATTACCGCTCAATTTTTTGCGGAAAGTGAATTTTGGTTTTCAATCATTAAAGTCGTCACCATTATCATCTTTATTATTGCTGGCTCAGCTGCAATATTTGGCTTTATTCCAATGAAAAACGACATGCCAGCACCTTTTTTACATAATATAACTGACAATGGTTGGTTTCCAAATGGCATTATTCCGATTATTATGACGATGGTTTCAGTTAATTTTGCTTTTTCTGGGACCGAATTAATAGGCATTGCTGCTGGCGAAACACATAATCCTGAAAAGAGCATACCGTTAGCAATTAAAACCACAATTTTAAGATTGATTATCTTTTTTGTTGGCACTATTTTTGTGTTAGCCGCGTTATTACCGATGGATCAAGCTGGCGTAATTAAAAGTCCATTTGTTATGGTATTTGAAAATATTGGTTTACCTTATGCAGCTGACCTATTTAATTTTGTTATCTTAACTGCAATTTTGTCAGCAGCAAACTCTGGGCTATACGCATCAGGACGTATGCTTTGGTCACTTTCAAATCAAGGTACACTACCAAAATGCTTTAGCAAATTAACCCAAAAAGGCATTCCAACTATTGCTATCGCAGTCAGTATGCTAGGTGGGTTATTAGCACTATTTTCAAGTGTTATTGCGCCCGACTCGGTATTTGTTGCACTAACTGCTATTTCGGGTTTTGCCGTAGTTGCAGTGTGGTTAAGCATTTGTGCTTCACACTACTTTTTTAGAAAACAACTTTCAATTGCTGAGCTAAAAACACTAAAATATAAAGCCCCATTGTACCCAATTGTACCTATATTAGGTTTTATATTATGCTTAATTGCCTGTGTCGGTCTTGCGTTCGATCCAGAGCAGCGTATTGCATTATATTGTGGTATTCCTTTTGTTATTGTTTGTTTTATTGCACATCATTTTACCGAAAAATACCAAAAAAAGAGTCATGCCAATGAATAGTTGTAATCCAATAGCTGCTTTGTTAAAGCAGAAAAAATACATTGTTATTGATGGTGCGCTTGCCAGCGAATTACAACGCCGTGGTTGTGATTTAAATGATAGTTTGTGGTCTGCTAAAGTGCTTATTGAGCAACCCGAATTAATCAGTCAAGTCCATTATGAATATTTTAAAGCAGGCGCTGATTGCGCTATCACGGCAAGTTATCAAGCTACTCCGCTCGGGTTTGCCAAAAAAGGGATTGATTTAAAACAGTCCATAGCCTTAATCAAAACAAGTGTTAAACTTGCTAAGCAAGCCAAACAACGTTATTTAAATGAGCTAGCTGATAACAAGCCACTCCTGATTGCAGGATCAGTTGGCCCTTATGGTGCTTATTTGGCGGATGGTTCAGAATATACGGGCGATTATCAACTAACTGAACAGCAATTTATTCAATTCCATTTGGATCGAATTAAAGCGTTGATTGAGGCAAAAGTCGATATTCTTGCTTGTGAAACGTTACCCTCTTTTCCCGAAATTCAAGCGTTAACCAAGCTTATTGCACAATTCCCAACGATAACTTGTTGGTTTTCTTTAACGTTAAAAGATGAAAATCATTTAAGTGATGGTACCCCAATATCAAAGGTGATTAACTATCTAAACAACGTTGATCAGATTGTAAGTGTTGGCATTAATTGCATTGCGTTAGAAAAAGTCACGCCAGCATTAGCGGTAATGAGTAAGCTGACAACTAAGCCTATTATTGTTTATCCTAATTCTGGTGAGAAATACGATCCTATCACCAAGCAATGGCATAAAAATCATCAACATTGCTGTACCTTTGCAAATCAAATTGATATATGGATAAAACTCGGGGCGAAATTAATCGGTGGGTGTTGCCAAACCACACCAAAGGATATTGTAGAAATAACAGCGTTATTAAATCATCAATAAACCATTAAGCTTATAAACCTATTGCTCAATGCTATAGTTGAATATTGTAACGTTTATCGCCCATCAATTGGGATTTGATGGGTTTATATCAACACTAAATTGGCTTAGTTGTGAGTTCTTGCCGCTAGAACTCGTTCAACGGTATCGACAATTGCTTGTGTTTGCGAATCTATTTCAATATTGACATGATCACCTATTTTTTTGCTATCTAACGTGGTGATTGCTAATGTTTCAGGAATAAGATGTAAATCAAAACAATTTTGCTGTATATCACCAACAGTTAAGCTGGCACCATCAACACCAATAAATCCTTTATAGAGTACATATTTCATAAATTGGGCTGGCATAGCTAAAGTCATTTGACAATTAGTTGCTGTTTTTTGAATATTGGTAATTGTTGCCACGCAAGAAATATGTCCGGACATAACATGCCCTCCTATTTCATCACCATATTTTGCACTACGCTCAATATTCACGTAATCATTAATTTTTTTAGCGCCCAATGTAGTAAGTGCTAAGGTTTCTTGCATAATGTCAAACGACACCCAATCTTGTTCAAAACCGGTCACAGTTAAGCAACAACCATCATTGGCAATAGACGCGCCAATTTTCAAATTGTGATTTAGCTCATCAGGCAATTTGACCTTATAAGTGCGTAGTTTATCGTGATCGATAATATCAATAATTTGCCCCACACCTTGCACAATTCCTGTAAACATAATGTATCCTTAATAAAAAACGGTTATTCGATATTATTTTAACTTATTTAGGACAAAATTAGCTAGAATTAGCATAGTTAACTTAATTTGAAAGCCAAATAGAATAATATGTTTAAACAGTTTGCCACCAATCCATGAGCCATTTATGTTACAAAAATAAAATTAACTGCACATTTTTAACTGAAAATAGTCATAAATTCGCTAAATAGAATGGCTTATTTGTAGGCAGCTATTTGCCTTGATTGTCATTGAATTAGTGATCCTAATCATTGAAATAAAGTTTTATACAATTTTATTGCTTAGCTAATAATAAGATTATAACCCAAGGTATACATTTTGTTATGATCTCGGTTATAGTTAACCACCTTTGTCAACAAAACAGATAAAATATCATTAAATAAAACTATCGAATTTGTAAGGATCTTTATATGTTAAAACTTATTTTAGCTATTTCGGTTGGTTCCGTGGCTGGAGGATTATTAAGATGGTTTTTATCATTAAAATTAAATGTGATTGCCTTTGCCATTCCTATTGGTACTTTACTGTCTAATCTGATTGCGGGTTACGTTATCGGTTTTGCTATTGCATTTTTTACACATAGTCATCTTTCAGCAGAATGGCGACTGCTGGTTATTACTGGCTTTTGTGGAGGGTTATCTACCTTTTCAACATTTTCAGCCGAAATAGTTAACTTTATACAAGAAGGCAAAATAACATGGGCACTAACAACCATTGCTGTTCACGTTATTGGTTCAATATTAATGACTTTTTTAGGTATTTTATCTTATCAATATTTTCGCTCTTGATTTTATATAAACAGATTTACCTTAAAAGAATCATCAAACAGAGTTTACAACCGCAAAATACTGTATTAATATACACTGTATATAAATACAGTTTAGAGGTTATTATGTTTATTGAACATTCAACTCCACAACTTATTGCGGTTGATTTTGAATCACCTTTTCAACAATTATTACAACAACAGCAATCTTTATTAAAATCATTAAATAAAGCCAAAAAATGGCAATTATGGCTTTCAGATAGACCAATGCTAAAACGTTCATGGTTTAATACAGCTGGGCTTGATAAACAAAAAGTGATTCAATTGGCTAATTTGAAAAATGAAAATTTAATTGCAACTATTGAAAAAGCCCTGCAAAGCGAAACTTGTAGCTATATTGCTGCTTGTATTCATAATTTGAATGAACAGGATAAACAACGCTTGCAAAAGGCGGTATCAAATAGTGATACATGCTTATTATTAGTTAATGATGAACAATATCAACAGCAGACACAATATCATTAATCATTTTGAGTATTACACAGCAAAACCTTATTTAGTCATTAAATGACTAAGTTTACTATTCGCTGTTTAATGACAAGCTTGAAGAAAATTCATAGTTAACTGCTAATATTCATTTTATGCAAACAAAGTTAAATCAATAAATATAGCGTTGTTATCATACAAAGGTGAGTTTAAACAACTAAAAAGATCTTTTTTTGGGATCTTTTTAGTTGCTTGGGCATTTAATCGTACATAAAATTAATATTGACTCTATTTTTATCTAAATCAATCATCAATTCACATCCTGTCCATATTGTCTTACCGTTAGTTAAATTATTATCGATGTGAAATTGCCTTAATTTGATTAGATAACTTAATATTCCTAAATTCACATATCTTGAAGTCGTAAACCAATTTCTTTCATTAAGATCGTTGATATAATCATATTCATAATGGCAACGCTGATCATTTGATAAAAATTTAGCTTTCATAATCACTTTTTTCGCTTCTATTGGCGCGACATTAAGTAAAATTTGGCTTATACCATTATAGATACTACTATCCTCTCTCATTGCTTATCTCCTAGGATATTTCAAAAAAAATTGACAACTAACATTTTGAGTTCACGTTGAACATAAAATTAATAGGGATAATCTACAACTGATATTAAAGTACTATTTAAAATGTATTGCTTTAAATACTAAGCAAAAATCAACGGTTTTGATAAGCTTAATATTTGTCTTATTTGATCAATAAATAATGTTATTACGAATTACTAAGTTTAAAAGCAAATCTGATTTGATAAAGTGAAAGTCTAACTAGCATAATGAATGCTTAACATAATTAGATTCATCACTAGGTATATATAGTTAAAATATTGCTGGGCATTCTACGATAAAAGTGCTAAAAACCAAAACTATTAATCAATACTTGTCAGCTATTTAGTACTGTTTATTAAATGTAATGGATAATGACATGCATGACACTTATCGTGCAATCAGCCTATAAAACATTTAAAATCAAATGTTAACCATTTTTTTAACCATTACTCTTTACAAGAGTTTTCCACCATAAAAACCATTTAATTTACATTATAAAAGCCTTAATTAACAAAATAACAGGTGCAGATAGGCAAACCTGAGTATGCCAGAGATGATTCAACATAAAATATAAATGACTATTAAATCGCTACAGCAAAAATCTAGCTAGTATTCAATAAATTGAATAACAAAAAATCGTTCCGTTGTTGATAATACTAAATTCCAAAAATATACTTTACTAATTTAATATGTACACTTATAATAATAACACTTATTAAAATCATGGAAGAACACTATGAATACTATTACAACCTCGTTTTTACTCCCTACTACGGCTAAACCTGAACACGTATGGCAATATTATGTTGATTTATCTTTAAGAAAATTGTGGGAAACCGATCTTGAGGATTTTAAATTATTCGGTGAGATGAAAACGGGTGCAGAAGGTATATTTAAATTACAAAATACACCAGAAATGCCCGTTACTTTATCAAAGGTTATCGTTAATCAAGAATTTACTGAACAATTTATGATGCCAGAGATGGGCGTTTTCTATTTTTCACATCAAATTGTGCCAATTGCAACAAATCAATATGCATTAAAATCAGAAATATCATTAAAGCCTAATCAAAACGTAGCGGATAGTGCATCTTATCATTTCATAAAACAACTGTCTGATGATATTATTGACAAAACATATGCATTGAAAAATTTAGTTGAAAGGTAAATGATGATTCAGGACAATAAGTTTCGTACACAATTTGTAAAAGACGCTGACTCATTAGGATTTGTCTTTATGCGCACTTATTCGTCCTGGCAGACCAAAATCAAACAATGTCTAAAAAAATACGCGATTACTCACCCCCAATTTATTGTACTGGCAACGCTTGCTTATCTATCCCAATCTGATGACGAAATAACCCAAGTAATATTAGCGACCAAAACCAATATTGATGTCATGACAATTTCGCAAATTTTAGATAATTTAGAAAAAAAAGGGTTAGTAAAGCGATCGACCTCAATCAAAGATAGCCGAGCAAAGCGTATTAATTTGACACAAAGTGGTTTAGATAAAGCCAATGAAACAGTATCTTTAGTGGAAGCGATCGATAATCAATTTTTTTCAGTATTGGGCAATAACACGCCAATTTTTCATCAAATGCTATCAAAATTGTTAGAACGTAATCATTGAACTTATGCTAGACAACAAGTTAGCCATAGTCGATTAAACAACTAAAAACAACAACAACCGGATGAAGCAAATCCCACAGATTTACTTTTAATTTTTCCCTCCTTTTCATCAATCACTATTAAATAAAAATCTGTACTCAGTTTTAGCGTGCTAGCGTTTTACTTGTTATTAGCATTTTTGCGGATAAAAGCCCAGTTGTGTCTAGTCATTTTAGGTTGGTCTACATATAAACATGCTGGATAATAAATCATAGCACTTTAAGTTTAGAGGTAATCAGCATTACACACTCAATACTATTTTCAATTTTATTGCTGAATAAAAGATAAGGCACTTTTTCCAATATGCTTTTAACGTACTTGCTTGTTTTAATTAAGCTAAGTTGATGTTCTCACGTTGCTAGGGCTGATAAGGCTAAGGCATTTCTCATCATTTTCTTTACGCTGATACTACACTTTTAGTGTAGATTATTATCAACAGATTCAATAAACTTTAATGTAGTTCCATTAATTAGAGCGTTGAGCTGTTAGCATACTGCGTTTATTGAATTTTTAGCGCATCTTGTTTAGCCTGATTAATGACTGCTTTAGCCATCCATTGTGACAAAGATACTACCTGTTGGTTATCGAGTTTCCAGATATCTTTTAGCACTAAAAATATTTCTGACCCATAAATAACCGAAATCGCATGCAAAACATTATTATAGATTTGTTCAGGCATTTGAGATTTAAGTGGTTTTAAAATAGTTGATAAAATTTCCTTCCGGTTACCACGAACTAACTTATCACTTTGTTGAGATGACGTTGTTCTTTCTGCTGCCCATTGTTGTAATGAAATTCTTAATGCTGCACGAAGTGCCCCTTCATGTTTTAACATTTGTGGAAAGGCAAAAGCTAAAAAATCCAATATTTGTTGATCTGGATCTTGATTATCGGATTGCCAGTTAAAAAGCGGCTCTAATGCGCTTTCTACAACAGCAGCAATTAAGTCGCTTTGAGTTGGAAAGTAACGATATGCTGTGGCTCTAGATATACCCGATTTATCTGCAAGTTCAGTAATCGTCAGTTCACACCCCTGCTCTAGGGCATTTAGTGCAGTATTGATTAAACGATCAAACGTTCGTTTTTTCACACCGCTATATTTAGGTGATGAAGCTAAGCTGTTATGAGTCATACGGTCAATTTTCTAATTACATTTTTAATGTATATATCATACTTCAATTTTCGGTATTCAATAAATTTTATGATTTAACAAAAAATGAGACTAAAGTCTCATTTTTGATTTATAATATGTGTCAGACTATCACCCCATAGGTCGAAGTATCGAATTTCAATTTATCCATAAAGGAGGGATAAATGACATCTAACAATATGATTTATTTAGTATCGACACTTGATACCAAAGGGGAAGAGATTGTTTATATTAAAAAACTGCTCGCTGAAAAAAATTTAAGCTGTAAAATTGTCGACTTATCAACGCAGCCCCATGCTTTTAATCATCTGGCTGATGTCAGTGCCAGTCTGATTGCTAGTTTTCATCCTGAAGGTAGTGGTGCTGTTTTTTGTGGTGATAGAGGAAAAGCCATTGTCGCAATGGCGAAAGCATTTGAGCTATTTTTATCTAAACAAAACGATATTGGTGCAATACTAGGGTTGGGTGGTTCAGGCGGCACTGCATTAATTACACCTGCTATGCAGTCATTAGCAATTGGCATACCTAAATTGATGGTATCAACCATGGCATCGGGTGACATTTCGGGTTATATCGGTGCTAGTGATATTGCCATGATGTACTCAGTTACTGATATTGCCGGGATAAACGTTATCTCAAGAAAAATTTTAAGCAATGCAGCAAACTTTATCGCTGGTTCAATATTATTTAAAAAGCAAGAAGTGGTCGAAGATAAACCAGCGATAGGGTTAACGATGTTTGGTGTAACAACGCCATGTGTACAATCTGTTTCAGCTCAGCTTCATGATCAATATGATTGCTTAATTTTTCATGCCACGGGTAGTGGTGGAAAGGCAATGGAAAAATTAGCCGATAGCCACCTTTTACATGGTGTGCTTGACATTACAACAACCGAAGTATGCGACTATTTATTTGGCGGTGTATTGGCTTGCGATGATAATCGGTTTGATGCGATAGCTAGAAGCCAAATACCTTATATTGGATCTTGTGGGGCACTCGATATGGTTAATTTTGCAAGTCCTGATACCATTCCTGAAAAATATCAAAATCGATTGTTCTATCCACACAATCCCCAAGTAACATTAATGAGAACCACACCAGAAGAAAATCAACAAATGGCGAATTGGATTGCAAATAAACTTAACCAATGCCAAGGATATGTCACCTTTATCATCCCCGAAGAAGGATTTTCAGCCTTAGATATAAAAGGCGGTGCGTTTTGGTCACCAGACGCTAACAAAGCCTTTATTGAAGAGTTCGAAAAAACGTATCTGGTCACCGAAAAAAGACGATTAATTAAAGTTCCTTATCACATAAACTCACCACAGTTTTGTGATCTAATTATCAACGAATTTAAAAAAATAATGAAATAAATGGAGAGAATTATGACAAGTAAACGCGCACAGTTATTAAAAAAATTTCACGATATGATTGCTAAAGGTCAACCAATCATAGGTGGAGGAGCAGGTACAGGATTATCGGCAAAATGTGAAGAAGCAGGAGGCATCGATCTCATTGTTATCTATAATTCTGGACGTTATCGCATGGCGGGAAGAGGATCATTAGCCGGTTTACTCGCTTATGGTAATGCCAACGAAATTGTTATGGATATGGCAAAAGAGGTGTTACCGGTAGTTAAAAATACCCCTGTGCTAGCTGGCGTAAATGGCACCGATCCATTTTGTCAATTTGATCAGTTTTTAGATAAATTAAAAGAAACCGGTTTTGCAGGCGTACAAAACTTTCCAACTGTTGGTTTAATCGATGGTAACTTTAGGGCAAATCTTGAAGAAACAGGCATGGGGTATGCGTTAGAAGTTGAGATGATTCGTCAAGCAAATCAAAAAGATTTACTGACAACACCTTATGTATTTAGTGAACAAAATGCTATTGATATGGCAAAAGCCGGCGCAGATATTTTAGTACCTCATATGGGACTAACAACCGGCGGAAGTATCGGGGCAGAAACTGCACTAAAACTTGCTGACTGTGTACCACTAATTAATCAATGGGCAAAAGCAGCGAAGGCAATTCGACCTGATATCATCATACTATGTCATGGTGGTCCAATTGCAACCCCTGAAGATGCTGAGTATATTTTACAAAATTGTCCAGATTGTAATGGTTTCTATGGTGCAAGCTCAATGGAACGTTTACCGACCGAAATTGCTCTAAAACAGACCACCCAGCAATTTAAAGCGATTCGTCGTTAATCTATAATCGCCAAAAACTGCACAAAATTATTAAAGAACGGCTCAATCATCCTAGAGCCGTTACTTTAACATTAAATACCTCAAGCAATATTCTTTATAAAATACGTATAGCCATAGTATCCAAAAGATCGCGATAAAGATTCAATCAAATTTGATAAAATAATTGATAACAGATAAAAGGCCAAGTATAACTACACATAATAACTTGATTTAACTTCGTATAAAGGTAGCAAATGCTAGACATTCTTAATTTTATTGAATCATATCAGAAACATCATTCTGTATTTGATCGAAAGTTAGCGTTAATAAAACAGTTAATTATTTATCTCGATAAACATGATTTTCAAGGTCATATTGACAACATTTTGCCCATTTTGGATCAGCACACCGGTTACAGTGAATTCCGAATCATGAATGATTGTGAATCGAACAATCCGAATTTATGGATAGAATACCAATATCATGGCAAACATATTCGACTTAGTCCTGGCGATATTGTCATTACCATGAAAAAATGATATCAATGCTAAGTGATATCATTTTTCATAAATTTATAATGATTTTTTAATTTATTTAATCATCGGTAATGAAATTAAAAATGATAAAAACCATTACGTTGATAATGTCATTGCAAATGAGTGAGTCATTCAATTAAGAATTAACTTGACTATCATGGATTTCAACAACGAGCACATTACCTTCATCTTTTAGGAAAGATTCATCATTATTTGGTGCGCGTAGAGACATCATTTTGTCATCGCCACATTCCATTGTATCGCCCGCAACCATGGTTGCACCACTTTCACGTAAATAATTGAGCACATTACTAAATAACGTAAAGTAGTATTCGCTTTCATCATGACTTTTCGCTAATACAGCAAAATCTGGCAGCCCAAATGCATCGGCACCATAGGTACGCATCCAGACACCGTCGACGTTTTCCACTTGATATTTAACAAACCCACAGAACAATGTTGGTAAAGAAGTGGATAGTAAATCAATTCCATCTTCATCAGTAACTAATTCTAACAGTGATTCAATTGGGAAAGAAGTATGAGCTTGCTCATTTATGACGGCTAACGCATTAAACGTTGCAAAACTTGCTGCTAAACGCGCCAATGCTAAATATTGTTCGAGGACATCTTGCTCATAGCCTTTATAAAATAACATTAAATGACTATCGTGATGACGAACTTGTTCTTTGATATCTTGGCTATAATGTGCTGAGGCAATACAAGGCTCTAACGCATTGGCAGGATAAGGATGATTCATACCAATTAATTGAATAACATGTTTATCCCAACCAATTAACAAGTAACATCCTCCATCTAATTGCTCGAATGGTGTTTCATATTGAATATTTTTTATTGAAGGATCTATCTTAAGTAGCGCTTCTTTTAATTGATTTTTATCAAAATCCAATTTGCCCTTAAACAAAACACTTAGGCTTATGGCATTGTCAATATTTGGATTAGCCACTAATGTGCCACTCTCTAACATTGATTTGTTTTTTTTACCAAAAAGACGTGAAAAAAAATTCATTGATACCTTCCTTTATCATATACAATCAAAAAATAAGCACTAAATTGTCATTAGTGCAGGATGTTATTGAGAATTATACTTTACGATATTGCGCCACTAATACCAAACTTCCATCTTTTAAAAAGCCCTCTTCTGCTGAGGGTTCACGCAAAAGCATTATTTTACCGCGATCATCTTCGATAGTATGCCCTGCTGCTATTTCTGCATGAGTCTGATGCAAATACAATAATAGATTATTGAATATATTTAGGTATTTATCTGTTTCATCAAAACTATCAGCAAACGCAGCAAAATCGGGAAATCCTAGCTGACCAGCACCATAAGTTCGCATACAGATGCCAGTATGAATATCTACTTTCATGGCTTTAAAACCGACAAAAAATAGGGGTAAACATTCACAAAGTAATTCAATCCCATTATCGCTCTCGACTAACGCACTAACCACATGAGTTGACAAAATAGTCTGTGCCTTTAGGTTAAGTAGCCCTACCATATTAAAATGTTCAAAACCAATAGCAAATTGCGTTAATATCAAATACTGTTTAATAAGATCGTCTTCATAGCCATGATAAGAGATGATAATATGGCTATTATGATTTTTAATCGTTTGAATTAAATCTTGATTATCCTTGGCAAATTCAATACTTTGCTTTATTACCTCGGGTGAGCAAGCCGTATCAAAACCAACAACTTTAATTAAGTGTTGGTTCCAGCTCGCTAAAGCATTAAATGCTTCACCCTTGCCACAAGGCAAAGACTGGAACTTGACTTTCTTCATTGAAGAATTAATTTTGCCTAGAGATCGAGTTAATTTATTGAAATCAAAAGAGAGAGTACGATCAACTAAAATAGTTAATGAAAGTGGATTTTTTATAGCGGGATTTTCAATGATCGCACTGTCTGATTGCGCTACATTACTTTTTTTAAAAGTAAACAGTCTAGACAAAATACTCATGAAAATTTCCTAATACATTGTTGTGTTATAACATTATTTATAACAAAATATGACTTTAATCATTTTTATGTATACATTATATTATTTATCTATTTTTTTCAAATAGTATCGTTTTTTTCAACAACAACTTTACCACTGTACCTGTTCAAGCTCACTGATTAAAAAGTCGATTAAGCAACGAGTACGAAGTGGCAATAATTTACGGCTTGGATACATTGCATAAATATTATAATCTTCAACATAATAATTAGTTAAAACCGAAACTAACTGGCCGGCTTTAACATCTTGACCAATAATGAAGTCAGGCTGCTTTGAGATACCACCACCTTGAAGTATTATTTGCCTGCATGTATCGCCATTATTACAATAGACATTTGCACTCAAATTTACAGAATAACAGCGATTATTTTGATAAAAATTCCATTGCTCTTTTTTTGCCCAGTGACTGTACATAATAATTTTATGTTGTTTAAGATCATCGGGATTTATTGGCATGCCATAGTGAGCAATATAATCAGGGGAAGCGGCTACAATCATTTTAGTTGTAGCTAATTTACGACTAATTAAAGAAGAATTGTCTAAATTACCAATTCGAATAGCTAGGTCATATCCCTCTTCCAATAAGTTAACAAAGCGATCGGATAGAGTGATATCTAAAATGATTTGAGGATATTTTTTGCTAAATTTTTGCCATAATGGCGCTAAATGCAAAACACCAAAACTAACAGGAACATTAACTCGTAAAATACCTTGTGGGCTAGCTTGCTTTAAACTCAGACTTTCTTCTGCTTCTGCTGTAGCATTAATAATGGCTTTTGCTTGCCAGTAAAAGGTTTGCCCTTCATTAGTTACAACCATATTACGTGTTGTACGCTGTAATAATCTTACTTGTAGGCGATCTTCTAAAGCTTGAATATAACGGGACACCGCTTGTTTAGACAAATTTAATTTACCCGCTGCTTCAATAAAACTGTTACAATCAACAACGGTGACAAAAACTGTCATCTCCAAAAATTTATTTGATTTATTCATCCATTTTCACCTAGTCAAGTAATTGTTCCACTTAATGAGACAATAAGTCACATAATAGCTTATTTATCTACAAATAAATAACCATTATGATGAACTTACCATTTAAATGATAATAATTGTTAACATATAGGAAAAATAAAATGAAACAATATCGAATTGATTTAGCCTCACTTATTTTACGCATTACGCTTGGTGTCATGTTTTTAGCGCATGGTTTTACTAAATTAGTTGTGTTTACCCCTGCTGGCACTGCCCAATATTTTGAGTCACTTGGTTTTCCAGGTTTTGTGGGGTATTTAACTATTTTGTTTGAAATTGGGAGTGGTGTTTTATTATTGTTAGGGATTTTCACACGCATAATCAGCTTTTTAGCCGTAATTCAGATGATTGTTATTACTTATATTCATTCAGCAAATGGATGGATGTTTACAAATACGGGGGGCGGCTTTGAATACCCTGCATTTATGGCAATGACAGCATTAAGTTTATTGCTATTAGGTACTGGATGCTTTAGCCTTTTCTCTAAAAGGTATCAATTAATCAATCAGCTATAAAAATCAAACAATAAATTAAAAAGTTAATAAGAAAAAACAAAGGAAAGGCAAAATTAAGCAACAAGCTTATTGCCTTTCCTAATACAGTTGCAATGAAAATATTAAGGAAATTAATTTACGCTCATCTCTTCAATAATAGCACTAACAATTTTGTGCGCTTTGTGCGCTTTTTTTAATCACTTTACCACGTTGTTCATGCCCAATTACTGTCGGCAATATCATGGGACAATTTAAGCTTAATTGCTAAGATTTATCCTCCCCTTATGTTACCGAGTTAATATAATAATTTTTTTGATTTACTGTGGTTACCGAATCACAAAAATTGACAGTTGAAACATCAGTAGAATTGATCCCAAAATTTGCATCATAACCCTACTTGAGATAAATACGATAAATCGTATCGTTAGAAAAAAGACTAACCGCTACTTTGTTAACATTCATTACTTGGAAGTTTACTCAATCATAGTAGGGATAATCAGATAAATAGGCCAAAAGCATGTAGACAAAAACGGTAAGATAAAATAGATCACATCAAAAAATTTCTGTTTTTTACCTTGGTACGTTTTTCTATGTAATTGATAATATCGAATAGCAAAGGCAAAAAGAATACCTGTTATTGGAAATAATAAAAGGGAAAATTCCCTATAACATAGACTGTATGATAACCATCCAATGATAAGTAATGTCGCAACTTGAGTACAACGATACAAATCAACTTTATAATTATTAGATTTATTTAATCTGTTAGCACGATGGTATCGAATTGTGATCGGAAAAAGAATAGTAAAAATGGATAACAGCACTAATACCATCACACCCATATCCATATAGATATAATCAAACAAGTCAAAGCAAAGTAAACCAATAAAAATGACTAAACAATATTTAACAAACCAATGATATCTAATCCCAAAAAACAAAAAAGCACTTAAATAGGGTAAATAAAAGAAAGGAAACATAAACAGCCATACGAATATATAGCTATCGGTATGATCTGAAGGATGCAACATGACGAATTCTTATAATAAATAACCTTTTTTCATATAGTTAAATTATATCACATTGCAAATCAACAATAAAATTCAATAAAAACATCAAAAGAATCGATTTAATAATTGTTCATTCTATGACTTAACTAATCTCAATAAACTGTTTACAACTTATTACAGATGCAAAATTCATTAAAGCAGACATAAAACTGTTATGGACAGTTTTAGCCGGTATCAATTCACCATTAAACTCAAGATCTCGAGTAGTGCAAGCATCATCAATCAATATTGGTTGATAACCTAATTCGCTGGCACATCGCGTCGTGGAGTCAATACACATATGACTCATCATGCCACAAATAACTAATTGTTTAACATTTTGCTGCTGTAATTTTTTTTGTAAATCGGTTTGAAAAAAACTATTGGGATAAGACTTTTGTATAATTTGCTTATATTGATTGCTCGAAGCTAGCAAATCTGGGTGAATGTCGGCACCATGACTCCCTTTGGCAAAAAAAGTTGCATTAGGATCTAATTTAATATGTTGAATATAAAAAATGGGTAAGCCATTTTCGGAAAAATATTTTTGTATTGTTAAGATGTTGTTTAGAACACGTTCAGTATCAACTAATGTAAATTTACCTTGCGGAAAATAGTCATTTTGTACATCAATAATTACTAATCCTTGTTTCACTGCTTTCTCCTGTCATTGTTTTATACAACTAAATTATGCGATAATTTGTCATTGCCTAACATAGTGTATTGAAAGCATTTAGATAAATTAACTTTCAGCGTGAAAAAATGGATAAAAAAGATCGAGCTATTTTAAATGAACTTAAAAATAACAGTCGACAATCCTGGAAAGAGATTGGTGAAAAAATCTATCTGTCTGGTCAAGCAGTCGGTCAACGAGTAGTAGAGTTACAAATTAAAGGTATTATTGAAAAATTTACAATCAAAGAAAAAACCAAACATCTGCAATTCATCACTATTTACATGAACACGAATCAATTTGAATCTTTCGAGCAGCTAATTAAATCTTATTGCGAAATAATTGAGTTTTATAAAATTACCGGAGATGGCTGTTATTTTATAAAAAGCTGTTTTGATCCCCAAACACTAACAACTTTTTTAGAAAAAATAGAATATTTTTGTCGTTATAAGGTCAGCCACCAGCTAAAAAATATTCTATAAAATGGTCATGTTTATTCACAATAAAGAGGTCAAATCGACGTTAAGGTAAATTTTTTTTAGATTTTTTTGATCAAAACTAAAAAAACAGTTGCCAGTGAGCAAAAACTGTTATATTTTGTACAACAGTATTTATAGTCAATTAAATTATTGGTTTATTTTATGAATTGTTTTTGCGCTTTAGTTATTAAACATCATCACCATCATCATTCCTGAATAGTCTTCGGGCGATAGGTGCTGGAAGACATTTGATCTTCCGGTGATAACGCAAAAGCAAATAGAAAACCCTCGGAAGATCAAACTTCCGAGGGTTTTTTGTTTTTAGTTGATAAATTTTGGTTAAGTTGGAGAATAAATATGTTGGATAATTCACGTTTACGCATTGCTATGCAAAAATCAGGACGCTTAAGTGATGAGTCAAAAAAATTGCTTGCGCAGTGTGGTATTAAAATTAATCTTCAAGAGCAACGTTTAATTGCTTTTGCTGAAAATATGCCAATTGATATTTTACGTGTTCGTGATGATGATATACCTGGTTTGGTAATTGATGGAGTCGTAGATATTGGTATTGTTGGTGAAAACGTTTTAGAGGAAGAAGTGCTAGACCGTCAAGCAGAAGGTGAAAATCCACAATATAAAAAATTACGACGTTTAGATTTTGGTGGCTGCCGTTTATCAATCGCTGCGCCGCGTGATTTTGATTATACTGGCCCTGAATGTTTAAATGATTTACGTATTGCCACTACTTACCCACACTTATTGCGTCGTTATCTATCTCAATACAACGTCAACTTTAAAACTTGCTTGCTAAATGGTTCGGTCGAGGTCGCTCCGCGCGCTGGACTTGCCGATGTGATTTGCGATCTTGTCTCTAGTGGCGCCACGTTAGAAGCCAACGGGCTACGAGAAATTGAAATTATTTACCAATCTAAAGCTTGCCTGATTCAGCGACAAGGTGAAATGCCACAAGTCAAACAAGCCTTAATCGATAAAATAATGACACGTATTCAGGGTGTTATTCAAGCACGAGAATCAAAATATATAATGTTACATGCTCCAACTGAAGTGTTAGACCAAGTCGTTGCATTGTTACCCGGCGCTGAGAATCCAACAATCCTCCCGTTGACGGGCGAACAAAATCGAGTTGCGCTGCACATGGTTAGCAGCGAGTCACTGTTTTGGGAAACCATGGAAAAATTAAAAGCATTAGGTGCCAGCTCTATTTTGGTATTACCAATTGAAAAAATGATGGAGTAATAAAAATGAAAATCTCATATTGGCAACAATGTTCAGATAAACAACAGCAAGCACTACTCATGCGACCTGCCATTGCTGCATCAGATACTATCAGTCAGGCTGTTACGGCAATTTTAGAACAAGTAAAACAAGACGGTGATAAGGCACTAATAGCACTTAGTAATAAATTTGATAAAGTCCAAATTAAACAAATAAAATTAACTGAAGCTGAAATAAAAGCGGCAACTGCTCGAGTCAATCAAGAATTGAAGCAAGCCATGCAGTTAGCGGTATCAAATATCAAAAAATTCCATCAAGCCCAAGTTAAACCTGTCATCAATGTTGAAACGATGCCAGGCATAAATTGTCAACTAGTCACTCGACCTATTGATTCAGTAGGGTTATATATTCCAGGTGGTTCAGCCCCCTTATTTTCAACGGTATTAATGTTGGCCACTCCAGCAAAAATTGCCGGATGTCGTAAAGTAATTTTATGTTCGCCCCCTCCAATCGCTGACGAAATTTTATATGCTGCTGAACTTTGTGGCATAAGTGAAATTTATCAATTAGGTGGAGCCCAAGCTATCGCGGCAATGGCATTTGGCACAGAATCCGTCCCTAAAGTTGATAAACTCTTCGGACCCGGTAATGCTTTTGTGACCGAAGCTAAACGCCAAGTGAGTCAACGCCTTGATGGTGCTGCTATTGATATGCCAGCGGGCCCTTCTGAGGTTTTGGTCATTGCTGATAGTTTGGCAAATCCAGCCTTTATCGCAGCCGATCTATTATCTCAAGCAGAGCATGGCCCGGATTCACAAGTGGTTTTGCTTACCCCTGATGAAAAAATCGCGCAAGCAGTATCTACTGAAGTGGACAAACAACTTAGTACATTATCACGACATGAGATCGCCCAAAAAGCTTTACAAGAAAGCCGTTTGATTGTGACTAAAGATTTAGAAGAATGTGTAACAATTAGTAATCGCTATGGGCCAGAACACTTAATTATACAAACCCGAAATGCAGATGACTTAGTTGATAAAATAAACAGTGCTGGATCAATCTTTTTAGGTGATTGGTCGCCGGAATCTGCTGGTGATTATGCATCGGGTACCAACCACGTACTACCCACTTATGGTTATACAGCAACTTACTCAAGTCTTGGGCTAGCTGATTTTCAAAAACGTATGACAGTGCAAAAACTCACTCAAGAAGGGTTGAAAGAGATTGGTCATGCCGTTGAACTCATGGCAGAAGCAGAGCAGCTAACCGCCCATAAACAAGCGGTTAGTTTACGATTAGCGACACTAAATACAACCAAGTAAAATTAGGGATAAACAATGGACATTAATCAACTAGTCAGAAAGAATGTGCAAAAACTGACCCCATATCAATCCGCCCGTCGTATTGGTGGTAAAGGTGATGTATGGCTTAACGCTAACGAATACCCTGTTGCGCCTCATTTTGAATTAACTGAACAAACCTTAAATCGCTATCCAGAACCACAACCTGAACAGGTAATTAGCCGATATGCGCAGTATGCAGGAGTCACTAATGAACAATTAATTGTCAGTCGAGGGGCAGATGAAGCGATTGAACTATTAATGCGAGCATTTTGTGAGCCAGAACAAGATAGTATTTTATATTGCCCGCCAACTTATGGTATGTATCAAGTTAGCGCTGAAACACTCGGAGTTCAAACCAAAACAGTCCCTACTAAGGCAGATTGGCAACTCGATCTTGACGCAATTAAACAAAATCTTGATAGCGTAAAATTAATTTATGTCTGTTCACCCAATAATCCAACCGGTAACCTAATTAATCCTGATGATATTAAATCATTACTTAATATGGCAAAAGACCGCGCGCTAGTTGTTATTGATGAGGCTTATATCGAGTTTTCGCCTGAATCTTCTGTGATCAAATGGTTAGCGACCTATCCACATTTAGTGATTTTACGGACTTTATCTAAAGCATTTGCTTTGGCAGGATTACGCTGCGGGTTTACCATCGCTAATAAACCGGTGATCGATGCTTTACAAAAGGTCATTGCTCCCTATCCGTTAGCAACCCCAGTAGCAGACATTGCCGCTCAAGCTTTAAGTAAAGACGGCATAAATACCATGAAACTTCACGTTATCAATCTCAATAACCAAAAAGAAAAATTTGCAAACGCACTGAATCAATTATCGATTGTTGAAAAAGTTTATCCTAGTCGATCTAATTACTTATGTGTTAAATTCCAAGATGATAAAGATGTATTTAAGACCCTTTGGAATCAAGGTATCATTTTGCGAGATCAAAGCAAATCCATTGGACAAAAAAATATTATTCGAATATCTATTGGCACACAAGCCGAATGTGAAGCTGTAATATCAGCACTCAAAGCGATAAAATAGGAGCAATAATGTTACAAAAATATTTATTTATTGATCGTGATGGTACATTAATTACCGAACCACCTATTGATTTTCAAGTCGATCGTTTTGAAAAATTGGCTTTTGAACCTAATGTTATTCCTGCCCTACTTAAACTCCAATCAGCAGGCTATAAATTAGTCATGGTCACAAATCAAGACGGACTTGGCACTAAAAGTTATCCGCAACAAGATTTTGATGGACCGCATAATTTAATGATGCAAATCTTTACATCACAAGGAGTTAACTTCGAAGAAGTCTTGATCTGCCCTCATTTTCCTGAAGATCATTGTCAGTGTCGTAAACCTAAAATACAACTGGTTCTTCCTTATCTTACCAGTGGCAAATTAGATAAAGCGCATAGTTATGTAATTGGTGACAGACTTACCGACATGCAACTTGCCGAAAATATGCAAATAAAAGGATTGCACTATAATCCCGAAACACTTAATTGGAGCGAAATAGCCCAAAGGCTAACCACAGCTGATCGTTATGCTAAAGTTGAACGTAATACTAAAGAAACTAAAATTTTAGTTGAAGTCTGGCTTGATCGTCAAGGTGGTAGTCAAATCAACACCGGTATTGGTTTTTTTGACCATATGTTAGATCAAATAGCGACACATGGCGGAATTAAACTCAATATTCAAGTACAAGGTGATTTACATGTTGACGATCATCATACTATTGAAGATACTGGACTTGCCTTAGGCGAAGCCTTAAAACAAGCTCTAGGTGATAAACGGGGTATCACACGTTATGCTTCGGTCATTCCAATGGATGAATGTTTAGCAAAATGCGCGATGGATATCTCGGGCCGACCATATCTTGTTTTCTCGGCACATTTTACTACACCAAAAGTTGGCGATATGAGTACACAAATGGTTGAACACTTTTTTTACTCACTAAGTTATGCAATGGCAATTACTTTACATATCGAAACTGAAGGTGTTAACGATCATCATAAAGTAGAAAGCTTGTTTAAAGCTTTTGCCAGAACATTAAAACAAGCTATTAAGATTGAAAGTGACAGATTACCAAGCTCAAAAGGAGTCCTGTAATGAATATTGTCATTTTAGATACCGGTTGTGCTAACCTTTCATCAGTAAAATATGCCATAGATCGATTAGGTTATAAATCGATAATCAGTCTTGATCCTAATGTGGTACTTAATTCAGATAAACTGCTTTTACCTGGCGTCGGCTCGGCTTCATCGGCAATGCAAAAACTCAAAGATCGCGATTTAATTGATCTCATTAAAGTTTGCACCCAACCAGTATTAGGGATTTGCCTTGGCATGCAACTTTTAGCTGATTTTAGCCATGAAGGGCATGTTCATACTTTAGGCATTATCCATGAAACAGTAACTGAAATACCTGATCGTGGATTGCCACTACCTCATATGGGATGGAATCAGGTCTATCCCAAAGCCGGACATCATCTGTTTCGTGATATTCCAGATGGTGCTTATTTTTATTTTGTACATGGATACGCGATGCCATTATGCTCAGCAACTATTGCAGAAACCAATTACGGCGAAAGCTTTACCGCTGCCGTACAAAAAGACAACTTTTACGGCGTACAGTTTCATCCCGAGCGTTCTGGCTCGGTCGGTGCAACGTTGCTAAAAAACTTTTTGGAGATATAACAATGTCAACATTTCCAAATATTATACCGGCACTTGATTTAATTGATGGTTCAGTTGTCCGTTTACATCAAGGTGATTATGATCAAAAACGCAATTACGGTAACGATCCTTTAACTCGGTTACAGTCTTATGAAAAGCAAGGTGCAAAATTACTACATCTTGTTGATTTAACTGGTGCCAAAGATCCAAACGCACGGCAGATAGCCTTGATTAAAACGTTAATAAGTGGCGTTAACGTACCGGTTCAAATCGGAGGTGGCATTCGCACACAAGCAGATGTCACAGCCCTGCTCGATGCTGGCGCTGCACGGGTAGTTATCGGCTCGACAGCAATAAAGCAACCAGAAATGGTTAAACAGTGGTTTGAGCATTACGGTCCTGAAGCTTTGGTATTGGCACTCGATGTTCGAATTGACAGCCAAGGCGATAAATACGTTGCAATACATGGCTGGCAAGAGGACTCAAAGCAAAAACTTGAACAAGTTATTGATAACTACCTACCATTTGGTTTAAAGCATGTTTTGTGTACCGATATTTCGAAAGACGGAACCTTAAGCGGTTCAAATGTTGAATTATACCAAGAAATTAGTCAAAAATACCCACAAATCGAGTTTCAAGCCTCTGGTGGGATTGGTCAATTAGACGATGTTAAAGCATTACAAAACAGTGGTGTAGCAGGCGTAATTGTTGGGCGAGCATTACTTGAAGGTAAATTTACAGTTCAGGAGGCAATTTCATGCTGGCAAAAAGGATAATTCCTTGTTTAGATGTTCGTAATGGTCAAGTAGTAAAAGGTGTACAGTTTCGCAATCACGAAATTATCGGTGATATCGTACCTTTAGCGAAAAGATATGCCGAAGAAGGCGCTGACGAACTGGTATTTTATGATATTACAGCCTCATCTGATGGTCGAGTTGTTGATAAAAGTTGGGTGGCAAAAGTTGCTGAAGTTATTGATATTCCTTTTTGTGTTGCTGGCGGGATTAAAACGGTTGAAGATGCAGGTCAGATATTAACATTTGGGGCCGACAAAATTTCGATCAACTCACCCGCATTAGCTAATCCAGATTTAATTACTGAATTAGCAGATTGTTATGGTGTGCAATGTATTGTTGTTGGAATCGATACTTGGTATGACCAACAATCTCAACATTATCATGTTTATCAATTTACAGGTGATGAAAAGCGTACAGTTGCGACCAAATGGACTACCTTAGATTGGGTAAAAGAGGTACAAAAACGCGGCGCTGGTGAAATCGTATTAAATATGATGAACCAAGATGGTGTGCGTAATGGGTACGATTTGACACAACTACAAGCTGTGCGTGATGTTTGTCATGTGCCTTTAATTGCCTCAGGCGGCGCAGGCACAATGGCGCATTTTTTACAAGCGTTCAGGGACGCAAATGTGGATGGCGCTTTAGCCGCTTCTGTTTTTCATAAACAAATTATCAATATTGGTGAACTTAAACAGTATTTAGCTCAACATGGAGTAGAAATTCGATTATGCTAATTCCAAATTCCGATACCAAATTAGACTTAAGCAAACTTGATTGGCAAAAAGTGGATAATTTAATGCCTGTTATCATCCAACATTATGTCTCGGGTGATGTCTTAATGCTTGGCTATATGAATCAAGATGCACTAACACAAACACAAAATAGTGGCAAAGTAACCTTTTATTCACGCACTAAACAGCGTCTATGGACTAAAGGTGAAACATCTGGCAATTTTTTAAATGTAAAAAGCATTTCAACCGATTGTGATAACGATACATTACTTATTTTAGTTGATCCTGTGGGTCCAACTTGTCACACGGGCACTAACAGCTGTTTTGCGCAGGCACAAACGACATGGGGTTTTTTATTTCAACTAGAACAGTTGCTTGCAGCGCGCAAAAGTGCTGATCCAACATCATCCTATACAGCTAAATTATATCATGATGGAACAAAACGGATTGCACAAAAGGTAGGTGAAGAAGGCGTTGAAACTGCTTTAGCAGCTACCGTTCATGATAAAGAAGAGTTAAAAAATGAATCAGCTGATTTGATTTACCATTTACTGGTATTATTGCAAGATCAAAATCTATCACTACAAGATGTGATAGGTATTTTAAAAGCACGCCATAAAAAATAGTGCTAAACGAAAAAGTGCGAATGATTTCGCACTTTATTTGATTTGATTACTACGGACTTAAATAGATAGCGCTATTATTTCAATCTCATTAACGAATCGGTAATTTCACCCCATTGAACATAGTTTGAACATCAACGTTATTTTCGCACAAAATAAGGCGATCAACGGTTGATTTATTTAAATGTGGAGAAAATTGTCTTATAAAATCATACATGTAACTGCGCAAAAATAGTGAACGCGAAAATGCAATATACGTCGTACTATAAGGAAAGATATGCCCTGCACTCAGTACCACAAAATCATTATCCTCATTTTGACTCACTGCCATCTTTGCAACAATACCAACACCAACCCCCAATTTAACATAGGTTTTAATCAAATCGGCATCCGTTGTACTAAACACAATATTAGGTGATTGATTAGCCTTATTAAAAGCCTGATTCAAATCAGACCCATCATTCGAAAAATCATAACTAACTAATGGGTATTTAGATAACTCAGCAATCGAAATTAAACGACTTTTTGCTAAAGGATGATCTTTCATCACTATCACAGCCTGATTCCAGTGGTAACAAGGCAGTGCAATCATATCTTCACTTAATTGAGAGAGATCCGTCACAATAGCAAAATCGGCTTGTCCGGTTTGCGCTTGCAATAAACATTGTGGTGATGAACCCTGCTCCATATGTAAAGTAATATTGGGATATTGTTTCATGAACTGCTGAATGACAACCGGAAGTGTATAACGAGCTTGTGTATAAGTGGTGGTGATGGTCAAGGTACCTTGATTTGGCTGACTATACTCTTTGGCAACAATTTTAATATCATTGGATTTATTTAGAATTTCTCTTGCCAAAGTTATAATCTGTTCGCCAACATCAGTGACTTCGGAAAGATGCTTGCCAACGCGGGTAAAAATTTGCACACCAAGTTCATCTTCTAATAACTTAATCTGTTTACTAATACCAGGCTGTGAAGTATACAGCTTTTCTGATGTTAACGATACGTTAAGATCATTATTAACAACCTCAACTATATAACGCAGTTGTTGCAATTTCATGACAAAGGTTCCTTTCTTTTTATTCCCTTCACCTTTTCGATTAACAAAGAGGTAAAGGGACAAAATAACTCCTTTCACACTTTAGCACAAACGTAAACTCATTTTTATACTAAAACGCATGCATTACCTAAAACAACTTGGTAAACATATTAGGTTTTGTGACCTATTTTTTACTCTTTATCCATTGACCGTCAACGTATTGCATCACCCAACCTGTCGATTTTCCGTTAACTTCGGATGTGACATATTGCTGTTTGCTTTTACGACTAAAACGAACAATGGCAGGATTACCATCCGGATCTTTATTCGGTGCTTGCGTTAAATAGATAAACTTTTCGGGCAACCGATCTTTAAAACGTTGTAATTCTTCAATTAATGGTGCACGGGTTTCTCTTGATTTTGGAAAATTATGTGCAGCCAAAAAGATACCTGATGCGCCATCACGTAACACAAAATGAGCGTCAGATTTGCTACATTTAAGTTCAGGCAAATCGACTGGATCTTCTTTAGGGGGCGCAACATCACCATTTTTTAAAATTTTACGGGTATTTTTACAATCAGGATTAGTACAGCCCATATATAACCCAAAACGCCCTGATTTTAAATGCATCTCAGATCCACATTTTTCACATTCGATAATTGGACCTTCATAACTTTTTACTTTAAAGTGACCTTTTTCAACAACAAAGCCATCACAAATTGGGTTATTACCACAAATATGTAATTTACGTTCATTATCAAGTAAATAGCTATCCATTGCGGTATGACATTTTGGACAACGCTTACGGGCTCTTAATGCATCGGTTTCAGCGGTTTCCGACTCTTCTAAAATATTGAGAGTTTCGTGCTCTGGAATTAAATTAATCGTTTGTTTACAACGCTCTTTAGGCGGTAGTGCATAGCCTGAACACGCTAAAAATACGCCCGTTCCTGCTGTTTTAATGCCCATTTCGCGTCCACAATGAGGACACTTAATTTCAGGGGTGAGCACCAAAGGATTAAGTTGCATACCACCTTTATCGGGTGATTGCTCTGCCACTTCAAGATGTTTACTAAAATCACTAAAAAACTGATCGAGCACTTCTCGCCACTCTTGTTTTTTATTAGCAATCTGATCGAGTGCATCTTCCATACGCGCGGTAAAGTCATAACTCATGAGATCATTGAAGTTTTCATTTAAACGATCAGTAACAATTTCACCAATTTTTTCGGCATAAAAACGACGATTATCTAAACGCACATATCCACGATCTTGAATAGTTGAGATTATCGTTGCGTAAGTCGATGGGCGGCCTATTTCACGTTTCTCTAACTCTTTGACTAACGATGCTTCGTTATAACGTGCTGGTGGTTTAGTAAAATGCTGATTAGGATTAAGCGCAATCAAGCCCAACTTATCGTTAATTGATACAGCGGGTAAAATTTTATCATCATTATTTTTGGCCAATTGCGGTTGCACTTTAGTCCAACCATCAAAACGCAAGGTACGTCCTTTAGCTTTTAATAAGAAATCACCAGATTTAACAGTAATTGTTGTCGAGTTATATTCGGCTGAAGTCATTTGACAGGCAACAAATTGACGCCAAATCAATTGATAAAGTTTACACGCATCAGCTTCAACATCACTTATATTATCCGCCAGTAATTTAACGTCTGACGGGCGGATTGCTTCATGCGCCTCTTGAGAGTTCTTTTTGCTACTGTAAACATTTGGTGATTTAGGCAAATATTTATCACCAAAATTTTTACCAATATAATCACGTACCATGGCTAATGCATCTTGGCTCAAATTAGTCGAATCGGTACGCATATAGGTAATATAACCAGCTTCATAAAGACGCTGTGCAAGCATCATCGTTTTTTTGACGCCAAAACCTAAGCGCGTGCTCGCCGCTTGTTGCAAGGTCGAAGTAATAAATGGCGCAGTTGGATTGCTCTTAGTTGGCTTTTCTTCGATATTGGTCACTTGATATTGGCTGTTGTTTAATTCAGCTAGTGCAATATCAATGGCGACTTTATCTTTAGGTTCGAACGCTTCATCTTGATAATGAGTAACTTGTAAAGTGAGTTGCTCGTTATTCGCTGTACTTAAATCAGCAAAAAGATCCCAATACTCTTCAGGAATAAAGGCATGAATTTCGCGCTCGCGTTCTACCACAAGTCGAACGGCAACCGATTGAACACGACCTGCTGATAATCCTCTAGCAACTTTCTTCCAAAGTAAAGGTGATAGCATAAAACCAACAACGCGATCCATAAAGCGACGGGCTTGCTGGGCATTAACTCTATCCATATCAAGCATGGAAGGATGATTAAACGCATTTTTGATCGCTGTCTTGGTGATTTCATTAAATACCACACGACGATATTTGCTATCTTCACCGCCAATAACATCTTTCAGATGCCATGCTATTGCTTCCCCTTCTCTATCCAAGTCGGTTGCGAGGTAGATCATATCGGCATCTTTAGCGAGTTTTTTTAGTTCTGAAACAACCCTTTCTTTACCAGGTAAAATTTCGTAATGAGCTTTCCAACCGTTATACGGATCAACACTCATACGATCAACTAAAACCTGTTTTTCAGAACGTTTTACTTTTTTTTCGGCTTTATCTTTTGTGGTTTTTTCAACTCGATGGCTACTGCCACTTACTGGAAGATCGCGAATATGCCCTACGCTTGATTTAACCACAAAATCTTTGCCAAGATATTTATTTATTGTTTTTGCTTTGGCAGGTGATTCCACAATAACAAGGGATTTTCCCATAATTAAACCTATTTTATCCTGTAATTTACGTTATTTACTGTCTTGTTTCACATCAAGTAATGACAGTAAATCATCTTTTATTGTCGATACTTTCGTTGCATATTGCTCTTTTTGCTCAGCATCCTCAATAAGTTGTGTAATGGTCTGTGACAACGTGCAACCTCGGCGTTTTGCCAAATTAGCTAATCGTTGCCAAACTAAAAATTCCAAATCAATAGACTTTTTTCGTGTATTTTGTTGCTCAGCGTTAAAATGTCGTTTTCGTTTCGCACGAATGGTCTGCTTCATGCGATTATCTAAATCAGGGTTTAGATGCTGTTTTATCCATTGCACAACACCTATTGGATTATGTTCTAAAAGTAATAATTCATTTACGGCGTGCTGAGCTGCGCTCTTCTCGATATAACGAGTAATCAACTCGCCTTCTAAATGCCTTTTCACAAGATAGTGCCATTTCCATCCACATTCAAGGTTTTCGAGTTGTTGATATTTCATCTTTTCACCTTGTGACGCTGTAACTAAAGGTTGTAGTTGTAGCATAATCTCATCACACAATAAAGAAAATTATTGCATTTGACAAATTTTTTATAAATCTGCTATCGTTCACGTTTATTTAGAACTTGATTTAAGGAAATCACCAATAATGGCTAAAGCTGATGTTATTTATATTAATGGCTATATTTATACTGCAGACAAACAAGACAGTGTTTGTCAGGCTATTGCTATCGAAAATGGCTATATTATTGCAACGGGGAGCACGCAACAAATAAATAGCAGTCAGTATGTCGATAATAATACGACAGTTTACGATTTACAAGGAAAAACGATGATTCCCGGTCTTATAGATGCGCATTTGCATACTTTTTGGGGGGGAATGCAACTCTCTTCTTGTAATTTAAATTATCAAAGTTTAACCGTTGATCAAACTTTAGCTATTATTCAAAAATATTTAGATCAAGACTCAACCGATAATGATACCAATTGGTTACAAGTACGAGGATGGCTACGTCAAGAAGTGTTGCCAATAGGTACCGATATTACACGTTTCGACCTTGATAAACTTAATACCCAGCGCCCGGTAATTTTGTTTTCAAATGATTGCCATACACTCGTTGCCAATAGTCTGGCATTAGAAAAATTTGGTCTTAATAAAGATACGCCTGAACCATCAGATGGTAAGATTGGTCGAACTAATAATGGCGAACTTAATGGCATTTTAGAAGATGCACCGGCGATGCGTGCATTTGACAGCATATCTAAACTGACCGATCAGCAAGCGGTGAATATTGCAAAATTATCACAAGCAGAACTGAATAAACAAGGCGTAACGGCAGTGATGGATGCTCGCATTACTGAAACCATTGCTGATGCTTTTTTGACCCTTAAGCAACAAGACGCACTTTCAATACGCCTATTTGGTGCACATGAGTTACCACCCGATGATGTATCTTCAATAGATCAAATTCCGCTGTTATTGGACAAAGTTAAGCAATTTGCTCATCATTATGATGATAAAAACTGGCAACCTAAACCAGGTATAAAAATTTCGCATACTAAATTGTTTGTTGATGGTGTTATGCAAGCACCATTAATGACGGCACGGCTATTAAAACCTTATCAACTTGAACACGAAAAAGATCGTTACGGCGATCTTTACTATTCAACAGAAATGCTTGATGCGTTAATCCTTGAATCAGCAAAAGCAGGCTTTCACCCACATACGCATACAGTAGGAGAAGGTGCAATTGAAGTGGTACTCAATGCTATTGAAAAAATGCGAAAAGCATTGCCTGATGCGGATATAAGACCAAGTACGGCTCACAATGAGCTTAGTGCTGCGCATCAATTTGCACGCTATCAAAAATTAAAAGCTTGTGTGGTGTTTTCGTTCCAATGGGCTGGATGCAGCGCAACAATGGTTGAACAATATCATACGCTTTTTGGTCCAGAACGTTATAATGGATTAGAAGCACATGGCCAATATATTGATGCTGGTGTGAATTGTGCATTTGGTAGTGATTGGCCAATCGATCCCCTTAATGAATGGTACGATTTTCAAGTGGCAATGACCCGACAAATAGATACCGATCACCCTCGTTTAAACAGTGATCGAAATTTGACAGTAACAGAAGTGCTGCGTTGTGCAACCATAGGAGCCGCTTATATATTGAAACAAGAGCAATACATTGGTTCAATTGAAAAAGGCAAATTTGCCGATCTAATCATTTTAGATCGTAATCCATTTACCATACCGGCAACAGATATACAAAATGTTAAAGTATTAACCACGATCGTTGGTGGTAAAACGGTATATCAAGCATCGTAATTGTTCATTTAAAGAATCGAGTTATTTATCACGACGCCAACAAAACGGTAGCGTCGTGATAAACAGTTATTCAGCTTCGATTTCAATTGGCTCGGCACTTTCTACTGCTCTCTTTTTCGTAAAATGTAATATTGCGGCAATAATCAATGCACCAATAAACATGTCAATAATATACCACATTGCACCTTTTGTTACGCCACCCAAGGCAACCAGCCCACCAAACGCTACTAATGACTCAATACCATTAATCATGCCTAACATACCTGCCACTGCCGTACCGATAACAATAGCGATAATCACACGTTTTGGATCTTTAGCGGCAAATGGGATTGCACCTTCGGTTATACCGGCTAATGATAAAAAGAAAGCGGTAATGCCAAACTCTTTCTCTTCTTTAGTGTATTTAGAACGAGAAATAATCAATGATGAAATCGCTAAGCCTAATGGTGGAATTGCACAGCACATACGAAACACACCATTTGGTCCATAAACACCTTCTGCCATAGCTGCCAAAGTAAAGGCCGTTGCTGCTTTACTACATGGTCCCCCCATATCTAGTGCTGCAAGAATACCAATACCAATGCCTAAAAACGCTGCATTGACTTCTGACATGCCTTTTAACGTAGCAACCATTGCTTTCACAAACCAATCTAACGGGTAAGATAGTCCGTAAATATAAATGGGCGCCATCACCAATATCGTCACTGTTGGAATAATCATGACTGGCATTACTGATGCAATGACAGGATGGACTTTAACGGTTTTAAACCATTTTACAAAATAACCAATTAAAACACCGAAAATCATCGCACCAATAAAGCCTGTACTGACATGATTAACACCAATTGGGTTATTAACGACATAGCCCATAATAAACGCAGGCGCTAACGCCGCATTACCGCCAATAGAATAGGCCATATAAGCTGCAAGCACAGGTACCATCATAGCAAAACCATAAATTGCTACTTGCTGTAAATCAGCAAAAAACTGATTACTTGGCAAAATCGTATCGTTGGTTACATCACCTGTCATTAACACAATCGAAAAAAGAATTCCTGAAGCAATAATAACGGGTAAAAATTTGCTGATTCCGGTATTTAATGCACGAAATATTTCTTTACCAATACTGTCTTTTACTACTTTAGTTGACATTTGTTCGGCATTATTGAAAATGTTGACCGTATTTTTCACGGCTTCGCCTGTGCTTACTTTAATGACGTTTTTATACGATTCTAACCGCTCGGCATTTTCAATTGAAATATCAGTGGCTAATATAATCACATCTGCAGTTTTTAAATCATGTTCAGTTAATGGATTATCAATACCTGCTGCGCCTTGAGTTTCTACTTTACAATCCCATCCCCGTTTTTTTGCCTCATTTTCAATCTTTTGTTTAGCAATATAAGTGTGAGCCATACCAGCAGTACAGGCACAAATTGCAACAATCTTCTTTTTGTCAATCGCACTATTATTCATACAAACCTCGTACTTTATCTGCTAATGACTGGGTATCACTATTAAGTGAAGTTGCAATAAAATCATCATCCGCTAAATGAGTTGCTAATTTAGCAATAATCGCTAAATGCGCCTTGTTGGCATGTTCTGGCGCACCAATCATAATCACCAACTTCACTTGTTTACCGTTATTCCAAATGATGCCATCAAGATATTTTCCCACCACAATAAATGGCGTTTTTACTGCGCTACTTTTTGCATGAGGCAAAGCAACATCGGGTAACACATCGGTTTCCATCTCTTGCTCATGAGCCATCACATCATCAAAAAAAGTTTTTATATTGGTTAAATAGTTTTGACTGGCATTGGACATTAAATGAATAACCGATGATTTTTGATTAACGATATCACTGGTAAGCTCAACCGATAAAACAGGTATTGACTGCATATACCGCTCCTTTTTAATTAAATATAGATATTTAAACTTACTGATTTTTATGATCTCTGTTTATTAAATATACAATGAATTATTTTCGGTGACACTAATTTTGTCTTATCAAGAGTTAGAGCAAGATCACAAATATGCACAATTCAATTTTACGTTTTAACGAGCAATTCCAGTGTAAACAGCTTAAAAATAATGACTAATGTGTGTTAAAGTCTATAAATCGCTCGCTTTAGTACCTTTTTACTAAAAATTAGCTTGCATAATTATCATAATGTGGCAGAATTCCTTGCCGCTTTAAGCGGGTAAAAAGGCAAAACTATACTTAGTAGTTTTTTATTGTTTTTTGGGACAGAGGAGCAAAGTCATGTCCGCAATAAAAATGAAACGAGTTTTAACCACACCTGCATTGATTGCATTTGGTTTAGCTTATATGGTTCCTTTGGGGATCTTTACCACTTATGGGGAAGTCACTGTTGATAGTAATGGTCACTTACCTATAGCCTATATCATCACCTTAGCCATGATCTTTTTTACAGCATTGAGTTATTGTCGAATGGCAAATAAACTGCCGATTGCTGGATCTGCCTACTCGTATGTACAACATACTTTTGGTGGAAAAGTTGGATTTTTGGTAGGTTGGGCACAAATCCTTGATTATCTATTTTTACCAATATTGAATTATTTAGTTTTAGGTATCTACCTCAATGAAGCATTTCCAAGCATTCCTGCTTATGTTTTTGTATTGGGTTCATTAATCAGTGTAAGCTTTTTAAATTATTTAGGGATTAAACTGATTAACTCTGTAAACTTTACATTGATTATTGTACAAATGATTTTTATAGGGTTATTTATCTTTTTAACTTTAACTAATGTTAATTTAACCCCTGAGGCAATGATGAAACCTCTGCAAGTTAATGCAGGAGATTTTAGTGGCTTAATGTCTGGAGCGGCAATATTATGTCTTGCCTTTTTAGGTTTTGATGCCATAGCGACTTTAGCCGAAGAATCTAACGATGCACAAAAATCATTACCAAGAGCAATTATCTGGACAGTTCTAATTGCTGGCTGTATTTTTCTAGTCGTATCGTATTGTGCTCATCTGGCATATCCTATGTGGACAGATTTTGTAGATAATAAAGATACAGCCAGTTTAGTGGTCGTTCGTCGAGTGGGTGATATAAGCCAATTAGGCGGTAATTTTATGTATAACTTCTTCCAAGCCGCATACTTAACTGGTGTTTTTGCATCAGCCATGACAGCGCAAACCAGTGTATCAAGAATTTTTTATGCTATGGGACGTGAAGGTGTTTTGCCTAAAAAAATCTTTTATAAAATTCACCCTCGTTATAGAACACCTTATTTATCGATTATTTTTGTCGCCTGTTTTTCATTGTTAGCGCTGGTATTAGATCTTAGTTTAGTGGTGTCGATGATAAGCTTTGGCGCATTAGTGGCTTTTACTTTTGTCAATTTATGCGTGATTAAAAGTTACTTAGGTGATTCAAAAGCGAAAACAGCATTACTGCTATTTAAATATGGATTATTGCCTGCGATTGGTGTTTTACTTTCACTATGGCTATGGACCAGCCTTGATGCAACGGCGATGATTGTTGGTTTAGTTTGGTTAGCAATTGGATTTTTCTATCTACTTTATCTAACTAAAGGCTTTACTGCTTTATTGCCATCGATTGATCATCATGAATTAAATTCAATCATCAAAGATTAAGTTCTTATAAATTGGTCTACTTTAAAGTATCTAGTTACTGCCCTTTTAAAACAACTCCGTCGACCTAAGTCGACGGAATAATAATCTTGTAAGCGTGGCTATTTGTTTAACCGATTACTCACCAAAACCACTAGCAAATAATTCGCGAATTTCATCCATTGCGGCTTGTTCGTCTTCACCATCACAAATAATTTCAACAGTTGAACCACCTTTAACACCAGCACCAAGTAATCCCATCATGCTTTTTAATTTGATTGCTTTGTCATTATAAACAAGTTCAATTGATGATTTGTAACGACCTGCTAATTTAACAAGTGTGGTAACAGGGCGAGCATGAAGACCAGTTGAATTTTTTACTACCATTTGTTCTTTTAACATACTAAAGTCCTTATTTATATCTTTACGTTAATACAATGAATGGTATTTATATCATAAATTGAGTTATTTTGCTCTTTTTTTGCATACAAATTTCGATAAAAAAATTAAAAAATTAACTACACGATGATCGGCTGAAATTTACATTAATTATATAGCGAAATTGTACGCTTATCTGTGTTTTAGTATTTTGTTAAATTTAATTCACCCAAAAAAGAGAAACGAATAGACTCTGTAATATATCGATTATAATTGTATTTTTGCTAGAATTTTAAATATCAACATATATGATCAATCCTTTTTCAGCTCCTTAAATAAAGCTATACAAATAATTGTATTGAAGCTATTTGTTCATTTTTACGCGATAATTGAAATTAACACAATTAAAATTAACATGTTATCTAAATAAAGGACGTTACAATAATTAGGTATGATTTCATCATAGATAGAGGCGAATAACGATTTTGAATAGAATAAAACTAAAGTGTTTCTGGTTTTGAATGCTTAATAAGGGCTTTATTTAATATTAAAAGCCCTTAATAACAATTTATTTATATCTGTTAAACAATTCGTTGCAATTGGGTATACTTTAACGAACTGACCATAAAATGCAAACGATTGAGTACATTGACTTCACCAGCACCGTCGTCAAAATCTAAATAGAGCAAATTAAGTTTAGGGTTAAGATCACGCATCCGTTTTTCTACCCCTTTTGATACTACATGATTAGCAATACAACCAAATGGTTGAAAGCTAATGACATTATTAATACCATATTCAGCAAAGGTCATAATACCGGCTGGAATCAACCAACCTTCGCCAAATTGATTGGCTAAATTAAGAATTTGCTCGGCTTTTTTAGCGATATCACGGATATTATGAAACGGTTGATAATATTTAAAATGCGATAAAATCTGATTAGTTTTATTGATATAGCGTTGGGCCACTTTTTCAAAAAAGAACAGTAATGACGATAGATAACTTTTTGGTAAAAGATGATTATCAATATTACTGTCATAATTGACAAACACTTGAGCAAAAAATTCAATCATGGGTGGAATTACTGGCTCAATTCCCTGATCGACTAACCATTCGACACTATGCTGATTGCCAAAGCTGTTATATTTTACATAGATTTCACCAACAATCCCTATTTGTGGGCAATCTTTATTGACGGTTTCAACCTGATTAAAATGCTCAACAGCTTGCGCCAATAACGCATAAATCGCTCTATGCCCTTTCTGCTCATTAAGTAGCTGCTGTAGCTTTCTAATGTACAGCTCTTTAAGTTGATTAGCCTGTTGTTTCACTTTGGCTCTAGGTGCCACCGCGTAATACATTTTCGATAATGAATCAGCAAATAACATAGCAAAAAAGGTGGTTGGCAGAGTTTTAAGCCAATTAATTTTAAAGCCAGGTTGTTCACTTGCATTCATATTATCGGTACTAAGTGACACAATCGGCACATCTTCAAAACCATTACTAATCATGGCTTTTTTGATTAACGACAGATAACTGCTCGCACGGCATTGCCCACCGGTTTGCGTGATACCAATTGCCACTTCATCACGATTATATTTACCCGATCGTAACGCTTTAATCACATCGCCAACAATAATCGTTGCTGGGTAGCAAATTTCGTTATTACAGTACTTTAATCCCCACTCAACCGAGCTTTTATCTGGTTTTGGTAACGTTTCTAGCTTATAACCTGATAATGCAAAAATCGGCGGTAATAACGGTGAATAAAAATCAGAAATAAATGGCGCTAAAATAGTACGACGCTGTTTATCCTTTTTACTGAAAACTGCCGTTTTTTTACGTTCCACCATTTTCAATGGTTGATGTTGATTCATACGAATTGATTCGATAATCGATCGTAAGCGTAAACGGACAGAACCCGTTGCGGTGATCTCATCTACACGAATGATCGTACAAGTTTTACCCTTAGATTCTAAGATTGCTTTACACTCATCAGTGACAATCGCATCAGGCCCACAACCAAATGAATTGAGCTGTACAAATTGAATATTATTCGGTTGCTGTGCAACAAATGAAGCGGCAGCATATAAACGATTTGGATAGCTCCATTGTGAACAAATTTGCAGTTCTGGCGATAATTGATGAATGGCACCTAATACCGAATCTTCGGTAATAACATCACAGCCTAGCGCATTTAAAATTTCGGGCGTTTTGTGATTAATTAAACTATCACTATGATATGGCCGTCCAGCTAAAATAAATACATAGCGCCCAGTTTGTTTGGCATTATTAAGTACTTCAACCGCTTTACTGTATAAATCATGTTTAAACTCAGCTTGTGCAATTAATGCAGCTTCAAACGCTTTGTCGGCAACTTTTTTGTCGATACCTAACGAAGTTAAATAATTGATACAGCCTTTTTTAAGTAACTTACTATTGGTAAAGTTAATAACGGGATAATCTAATGGAATGCGAAATTTTTCTTCGGGATTGATCGCACTGTGGATCACTTCAGCATAACTGCTGACAATTGGACAATTATAGCTATTAACCGCATTGTCAAACTGAGCTGATTCAAACACAACCATCGGCATAAAAATACGATCGACCTTCTGTTCAATCAACTCCATGATATGACCGTGCACTAATTTTGCCGGAAAGCAAATGCTATCAGACATTACCGTTCCAGCCCCTTTTTCATAAATACTTTGTGTTGAAAAAGGTGAAAGTGTCACGTTTATACCACTTTGAGTCAATAACGTGTGCCAAAAAGGGAAGTTTTCATATTGCCCTAATACACGAGGAATACCAATATTAATTTTAGCTTCGGCATTAACCACATTAGTTCGTTTAAATAGCAGATCATTTTTATAATCAAACATATTAAACGAGCTGTTATCGCGATATTGATTATTACTTAAAAAACGTTCACATTTATTACCCGAATAGTAACGTTGACCGTTGGCAAATCGGTAGATGATAATATCGCATTTATTTTCACAACCTTTGCAGCGAGACGGTTTAGCTTTATTGTCTTTTGCTTTGTGAAGATTATCTAAACCAATAAATTGCGAAGCTGTAGGGTGCGCTAAATAATGGTTTTTAGCGACCAACGCTGCGCCATAAGCTCCCATTAACTCAGGAATATTAGAACTGGTAATTTGCGCACCGGTTAACTGTTCTAACGCACGAAATACCGCAGGATTTTTAAAAGTACCGCCCTGCACCACGATATGATCGCCCAGTTTACGTATATCATGCAGTTTCAGCACTTTATGAATGGCATTTTTAATCACAGAAAACGCCAGTCCTGCCGAAATATCACCCATGGTGGCATTTTCACGCAATGCCTGCTTCACTTTAGAATTCATAAAAACAGTACAGCGTGTACCTAAATCACATGGATTAGAAGATTGACACGCGGCATCAGCAAAATCAATAGTATTAGAGTTAAGTGATTTGGCAAAAGTCTCAATAAACGATCCACAACCCGATGAACAAGCTTCGTTTAATTCGATATGATTAACCACACCATTAGCAATAAAAATGGCTTTCATATCTTGGCCGCCAATATCCATCACAAAACTGACATCAGGATCGATATGTTTAGCTGCGGCAAAATGCGCCATGGTTTCGACCAAACCGTCATCAATAGCAAAAGCGGCTTTTAATAGTTCTTCACCATAACCTGTCACACCGGTGCGAGCAATAATAATCTCCTTACCTGATGCAGTAATTTCATCGTTTAATTTAGTTAAGCCATGAATTAAGGCGCTAATCGACTGACCATTGTTGGGTGCATAATGCGTAAACAACAGCTCATTATCTTCACTAACAAGCGTAATTTTGGTGGTAGTAGAGCCACTGTCAATGCCTAAAAAAGCATTCTGTTTTTGATAATCTGCTAAATTGCATCTAGCAATTTCGATATATTTGCGCTTCTTTTTCCAATTATCAAATGACAACGACTCATTAAACAACGGTTTTAATCTAAATGATTCATTAACTTTAATTTGAGTAGAAGCATTTAATCGTGCAATAAAATCTGTCAACGAAAGCTCGGTTCGCTCAATAATGTGAATTGCAGCACCCCAAGCGGACAGTAAGGTCGGATGTTCGGTGGTAACAACCTGATCATCTGTTAATTTTAGCGTATTTAGTGCGGCTTTACCTAATGTTGGGATAAATGAGAAAGGCCCACCAATTAACATCACTTTTGGCACAATATCATAGCCACGAGCCAAGGTGTTGACTAGCTGAATACATACGGCATGTAAAACTGAATAAGCGATATTTTCTTTCGAGACATTGCGGCTAATTAAATTTTGGACATCGGTTTTGGCAAAAACACCACAACGAGAAGCGATAGGAAAAATTTGGTCATGATTTTGAGCAAGCGCATCAAACTGCTGAACGGGAGTATTAAGCAAAGTTGCCATCTGATCGATAAATGCGCCGGTTCCCCCTGCACAGCTACCATTCATTCGAATATCGGGTGGTCGATCGGGAAAAAAGAAGATCATTTTACTATCTTCACCACCAATATCTATCAACGTCCGTACTTCAGGATATTTGCGTTGTACCACTTCCGATGCTGCAACCACCTCTTGAATAAAGGCGATATCGGCTTTTTCGGAAATGCCCATTCCGGCAGAACCCGTCACTTTTACAGACAAGCGTATATCATCACTAAGCTTCTGTTTAATTTCACTGAGCAATTGAAGTACTGTTGCCACAATATGCGTATTATGGCGTACATAATTAGTATAAACAAAATTGTCATGTTCATCTAACACAACGCATTTTGCTGTAGTGGAACCCACATCCAATCCGAGCCTATATATTTTTGACATAATAAACTCACATTTTATTAATTTAGATTTAATTTATTACAAAATTGGTAATAAATCTCAAATTATTAATTTTATTTTTATATAAATCATTATAACCAAATCTTAGTTCTTTTTAATAGGGATGGATAAAAAATCCCCTAAAACAAAAGCGATACACAATAATAATTTATCTTAAGAAGGCGTGATGTGATTTGTAATTCTGTCTAAAACTAACTGGAATCTGACCTATATCATACAAATACAGGTCATAACAATTATAAAATAATCAGTAATCTAATGAGTTTGCAACGGCTTAAAGTGCTTTTTCTAAACCTTGTTTAGCAATGGTAATCACATTTTTTAGATCGACACCTTGAGCTTTAGCAGCAAAAATACAGCCACAATAACATTGACGATAAACATCGTATTCTTTGCATAACTCAATAGAGCGTTTATAGCCATTGTTCTTTTTAAAATCAGAAGGGAGATAATTAACAGAAAAGATCTCTTGGATCTCAAATCCTAATTCATTAATTTTTTGACTGTTCTTTTTAGGGCTGAGCGTCAATGCACTTGCAAAATAGTCAAATCCTAACTCTTGCGCTTTAATTGCCGCCAAATCTAAACGCATTTTATAACAAATATGGCAACGCTCACCGCCTTCGGGGGCATCGCGCAAATGACCAACTTGCTTAATAAACTCTGCTGGCTGATAAGGTGCTTCTAAAAATTGTACGTTATTTCCGGTCTTTTGATTAAAATCAGCAATAAATTTTTGTTGCACCACACTTCGATACTCATATTCAACGCGTGGATGAATATTAGAATTCGCAAAATAGATAGTAATATCGGCATATTGTGCTAAATACTCCAATACATAAGTACTACAAGGTGCACAACAGCTGTGAATCAATAATTTAGGACGAACCGCACCCGACTGCCAATCGGCAATGACTTCTTTTAAAACGGAATCATAATTAACTTTATTATGTGGGTTTAATTTATCAAGAATTGTTTTCGCATTAATTAACATGAGGGCTCATTTATTTATTATTTTGATGATAGTAGTCATTATTGGTCGCTATAATATAGCGTTAAAGATTTACGTCAAGATAAACGCGCCAATTTTTATACTGAAACACATATATTCCCTTAAACTTTCCGGCAAGTTTATTACCTAAAGTGAGTTCAATATTTGTTAACTATTTTCGCATAGTGCTAAAAGATCTTCATAAGTTAACTTATGCTTATTGCTGTTACACCAGCTTGCCGCTTGCTTTGCCATTGCAGCTTTAAGTGACCGACTTAATTTAAATGGACGAATGACCTTTTTTGAAAAATTAAAAAGAAACACATATTGTTGTGATTGGCTAGGATAGATGCCTAGACAATAAAAAAACGCAATCTCTTTACCTTGGTTATTCATACATAAAATTAGCTGATCTACGCTAAAATCCTTTTCATATTTTTTTTCAACCAGTAAGCAATCGCGATTCATATCAAATTTTATAGTTGGATGCTTTCTGGCGACGACTTCTTCAGCCACTTGTTCATCCTCATCGCTTAAATACGAATCCCAAACCAAAAGTCCTAATTCAATCATAGGATTTATTGCTAAATAATTGGCTAAAGTTGGAATAGATGCTTTTGTAATACGTTGATGTAGGGTTTTATAATTCTGTAAATATCGATCAAATTTTTGATCACTAGATTTTACCACTTCTGGTAATTGTTTGAGTTGTTCGATATCAGCTAAATAATCTGCATACAGTTTTTTGTTTTGTATCATTACACATGTGTCACGATTAAGGCCGATACCTATGTTAGTAAAATTTGCACTACCAATAATCACCTTTTCTGTCTCTACTTCAGACTGAATCAAATAGAGTTTCCAATGGACACTTTGGTTATAGCGAAAATCGACATAAAAACTGAATTTATCACAATCTTGCGCTTTTTGCTGGCAAAACTTAATAAAATCTGGCGAGTTAAAAGCATTAATGGTGCTGATAATCAGTTCCAACTTAATACTATTATCTTCTAATAATTGTTCTACTATCATTTCGGTATGACTGGCAAAAGCAGAAACAATGCTGATTTTTTTATTGCCCTTTTTCAATAACGCATTCTCTAAATCATCATTATGAAGAATTTTCATACTTTTCCTTATCTTTTTTTCGACTTAACACGCTTTACCCTAAAACTAGCAAGACTACCAAACTTTAACTGGCAATGAGCTAGAAATAAATCGGTAACTGTTATCAGTAATAGTAAACACTGATTAACAGCTACACTCTGTGTTATTACCTCACCAGTCATCAAAATAGCATAAAAGATGAAAAAAATAACATATTTAAACTATAGCGTTCTTAATCCAAACTTATATTTAATTCTTTTTAGCATCAACAAATATATTAAAGGTTAGTTTTATAATATGTTATTTTTTAAAACACACATTCATTTTTGTTCAATAAAGGAGTTATAATTATCACAATAATTTTCAGTTATAAGATTTAGGCTTCCAATTGAATGTTCAACTCATTAACCGTTTAAAAAATCTGCAATTATATAAAAAAAGACATTCAAATAGTGTGCTACTATGGCGTGAAATTTATCCATTAGCTATGCCAATCTTTATAGAAAATCTTTCAGTGATATTGATGGGTATTTTTAGTACCTTTTTAGTTAGCTGGATAGGTAAAGCGCAAATGGCGGCTGTCGGTTTAGCTGAAAGCTTTAATATGATTATCATGTCATTTTTTATGGCAGTAGCATTAGGAACCTCTGTAGTCGTTGCGTTTAGCTTAGGTCGTCATAATCGTAAAAAAGCGGTTTTTGCTGCCAGACAATCCATTACCCTATTAGTATTAGTATCCGTACTATTATTTGGATTTGTCGAATTCTCGGGCTATTGGATTGTTGATATCATTGCTGGAAAAGCCGATCCCGAAGTTAAAAATTTAACCTTAACATTTCTACGATTAACAGTATTAGGCTACCCTGCATTAGCGTTTATTTTGGTGGGATGTGGTGCATTAAGAGGCGCAGGCAATACCAAACTGCCCATGTACCTAAACATCATTATGAATATTTTAAATATCTCGATTAGTTATGTACTTATCTATGGAATTGGCAGTTGGCAAGGTTTTGGCTTTATTGGTGCAGGTATTGGTTTAACAACATCGCGTTATTGTGGCATGTTTTTTATCTTATTAGTCTTGACGATAAAACCTAGTCGTGCGCTTTTTATTCCATTGAGAAGTTACTTTCATTCATTTAATGCTAGAATTTTGGTTGATATTCTTAGCATCGGTATTCCAGCTAGTGTTGAATCAGTGATGTTTAATGTTGGCAAATTACTGACGCAAACGTTTGTTGCCGGTATGGGCACGTCAACGATTGCAGCAAATTTTATCGCTTTTTCCATTGCAGGACTGCTTAATTTACCGGGTGGAACTTTAGGTGCAACCTCAACCATTATAGTTGGAAAACGCCTTGGTATGGGGCAAATCTACCAACCAACCAGACAACTAAAATTTATTTTTCAATTTACCAATATATTGCTCTGTTTGATTGCATTTGTGACAATGCCCTTTGCTGGCCTACTCAGTTCACTTTATACCAATGATCCTGAAGTTATCGAAATATCAAAACATTTACTGTGGTTAAATGCTCTATTTACACCATTTTGGGCTTCGTCTTTTGTGTTACCTTATGGGTTTAAAGGTGCCAAGGATGCCAGTTATACTATGTGGGTGGCAATCGGTAGTATGTGGATGTGCCGAATTGTCGTTGGTTATCTATTTGGTGTTTATCTTGGCTTTGGTGTAATTGGCGTGTGGTTTGGAATGTTTCTTGATTGGATCATTAGAAGTATATTCTTCTACTACCGCTTAGTCAGTGGTAAATGGCTATGGCGACATCAAGAACACAATTAACTATAAGTTTTCTCATTGAGCTATTTTAATTGTTCATGATAACGAGTGGTTTAATTAGGATTTAACCATCGACTATACAATTATTAGCTAAAGGTGTTTAAATTTTATTATCAAAAATTTATTATTTACCACTAGTAAAAACCAATTTGAAGGTAGCATAAGTTATCGTTTTAAATAAATCACTATTTAATTAAATAACTTTTTTCATCAAGCGTATTGTTACTATATTAGTATCATCATGTTAATAACAATCTAAATCTAATATCGTTTTGGACTTTGCGTGAGTAACAAGTTGATCAGGACTCCACCAAATTTATATACTCAAATTATAAAAATCCAACAAAATATCATTAGTAACGCAGCACAATGAATACCCCTATTTTTTGTGAATAATATCCGAAGTATGGTATGGCAGACATCGATTAACGTTGAGTTATCATATCAATATCAAATTGTGTTTATATCTTGGTATCATTTCGACTATCTGTACATTACCAAGAGTTTCAAAATTAACAACACCATAAAACTCTAAAAAAATTCTAGTATTTCATTACCAATCAAATGTTGATATTAAAATCTTGCTACTGTTAGCGAAATAAATTGAATAAAACTTTTAAGTAATAAAAAATAAATTAATTACCGACTGTATTTATTGGCTTGTAAATAAGCATGTCGAAAACAACTATTTTATACACGGCGATGAAACAACTGAAAACATATTGTCTGGCATAAGCAAGAAATGGGCAAAAATTTTTGGTTGTTTGTTAATTTGAAAGTAATTTACCCAAACCATTGAATTGGTTAACTTTAAATCACAAGGCATCGTTACAGCTAAACTTTTCTACATTAATATAATGCCCCAAAATTGTAATAGCATAAATTTATAATAATTAACTTTTGTAATAATTCATTTTCAAGGATTGATAGCGTTAAAAAAGTGCGATTATTCCTTTGATTACCAAATTGTTTATTAGATGACTTTCCATAGATTTACTTTTTATCATTGGTTAGATAATTAAATATCACAATAAAATTTGTGATATTTATCACATTAACCATATATCGTAATTTCAGTACGCAAAATCATAATATTGTTTTGATAATGAATTTTATACACTCAATCCATCGTTGTTTATTTTCAATAATTCGAAATAGAAACAAATATGCTTAAAAACTGTTTAGAAAACAGTGTGTTTATATAATTATAAGGAGATGATGATGGATAATAAAAGATTATCAGTCATGGAAAAAATAGGCTTTGGAATGGGTGATGCAGCATGTGGAATTGTTTATTCATCAGTCACCATGTTTTTGACCTACTTTTATACCGATATTTATGGACTATCAGCTGCCGCAGTCGGAATCATGTTTTTAGCAACACGAATTTTTGATGCCATTATCGATCCTATTACCGGTATGGTAGCCGATAGAACTAAAACTCGCTGGGGAAGATTTCGACCTTGGTTGATTTGGTTTGCCATTCCCTATGCTGTGCTTGCAGTCATGACCTATACTACACCTGATTTTGGTTACTCTGGTAAACTCTTATATGCCTACATTACTTATGCGTTGTTGATGCTATGCTATACCTTTATTAACATCCCTTATTGTGCACTAGGAGGGGTCATTACGCGTGATGAAAAAGATCGTCTTTCTGCACAATCATTTCGTTTTACCATCTCATCAGCAGCTGGACTAATGGTGTCAATCGGTACTCTATTTTTGGTGGATTGGTTTGGTAAAGAGAATAAACAACTCGGCTTTCAAATGACAATGGCAGTAATGGGCATTATTGCTATTGCGATGTTAGTGTTTTGTTTTGCAACCACTAAAGAACGCGTAACACCCATTGAAGATAAAAATGTCAGCATAAAAAAAGATTTAAAATGTCTGCTAGCTAATGATCAGTGGTGCATTGTTGCTATTATTACGTTTTTTTCTAGCATGGCTGGGGTGATGCGTAGCTCAGCAACACTCTATTATGCAACTTATTTAATGATGGGCGGTATTAGCTCGGCAGCGGGAACAGCAATGAAATCAGCTTTTGTGTCAACCTCAGTAATTGGCACTATTTTAGGTGCAATGGCTGCTGGATATTTTGCTAAACGTTTTACCGCGATTCAATTATTTAAAAATATTAATTTAATTTTGTTTGCCATTGGCGTCATTATGTTTTTTATTCCACCAGTTTGGTTAGCTGTGGTATTCCCTCTTTATTTTTTAATCGGCTTTTTCCATTCAATGTATCAACCCTTCAAATGGAATATGATGGCAAATGCGGCCGATTATGGTGAATGGAAATTTGGTCGACGCGCAACAGGCTTGTCTTTTTCTGGAAACTTATTTGCACTTAAATTGGGTATGGCAATAGCGGGCGCATTGGTTGGTATTTGCTTAGGCTTATTAGGTTATCAAGCTGGTGTGGATGTGCAAACGCCACTTGCAACGATGGGCATTATTGGGCTGTTAACTATAGGACCTGCGTTTTCATATTTGTTACTTTGGTGGCTTATGCGTTTTTATAAATTAGATGACAAAATGATGGAAAAAATTCAACAAGATTTACTTGCCAAACAAAAAAATATTGAAAACAATAACTAGGATAAAAGTTACGTTAATAACGTAATGTAAAAGGTAATTATATGCGTTTTGATTATTATAACAATCCCATTATCTGTGCTGATTATTCAGATCCAGATATTGTCAGAGTCAAAGACGATTTTTTCATGGTTTCATCTAGCTTTAATCATATGCCAGCACTGCCGATTTTGCATTCTAAAGATTTAGTGAATTGGCAAATTATAAATCATGTATTTTCGTCTCTTGATTTACCGGGTTATGATTGTGTGCAACCAGGGAAAGGCGTTTGGGCGCCATCTATTCGATATCATGACCAAAAATTTTGGGTATTTTTTAGTACGCCCGATGAAGGAATATTTATGTGTAATACGCATAACCCATGGGGGCAATGGAGTAAACCACATTGCGTAAAACCCGCATTAGGTTGGATAGATCCTTGTCCATTTTGGGATGATGATGGTCAAGCCTGGTTAGTTCATGCTTTTGCACAAAGCCGTTCTGGCATCAAGCATAAATTACAGCTGTTTCGTATGAGTAATGATGGCACGGCTTTAATTGACGATGGAAGAATTATTTATGATGGCACAGCCGACTTACCAACACTTGAGGGTCCAAAACTCTATAAAAGAAACGGTTGGTACTATATTTTTGCGCCAGCTGGCGGCGTTGAAACCGGTTGGCAAACCGTATTACGTAGCCAACACTTAGAGGGGCCTTGGACTGCTCGTAATGTCTTATTTCAAGGTAATACCACTATTAACGGTCCCCATCAAGGCGGCTGGGTTGAACTTGATAATAATCAATGCTGGTTTGTACACTTTCAGGATGCCAATTTATATGGACGAATCGTACATCTACAACCAATGCACTGGGGTGATGATGATTGGCCAAGAATCGGAACCGCCATCGATGATAACTGCGGTCAACCTGTTGTGTCATATCCAAAACCATTAACCACTTGTAATTCAAATGATTATACCATGCAAACGAGCGATGACTTCAAGCAAGGCAAGATCGGTTTACAGTGGCAATGGCAAGCCAATCCTCAAAAAAATTGGCTTGCAGAACAGAGCGATGGCTTAACGTTAAATTGTTACCCACTACCAATACATAACAAACAGCAAACACTCTATTTTGCTCCTAATTTATTATTACAAAAATTTTCGTCATGGCAATTTACTGCTGAAACTGCATTAGAGCTCAATCCAAACAATTCGGGTGATTTTGCCGGTTTGATCATTTATGGCGAACGTTATGCGGCCCTAACCCTTTGTTATAAAAATAATCACTATTTTTTATGTTATCGATATGGTTGGATGAAAGATGCTGGGATAGTTGATGAATATCAAGAGATTATTACTCAATTTGATTCACCGAATTGCCAATTAAAAGTTGAGGTCGGATTAAACGGTATTTGCCAATTTTATTATCAAGATACTAATAAAGTGTGGCAAAAGATCAGCCGTGATTTTGCGGCAGGCAAAGGCAAATGGGTTGGCGCGAAAGTGGGTATTTTTGCTGCCAGCGAAGCAAAACAAGCAATAAGTGGTAAAGGTAAATTCAAGTATTTTGAAATTATTGCCAAATAGATCACAATACAAGGTAATATCAAAAGTAAATATACTATTTTTGATATTACCTATTTATGTAAAATTAGACCACTGTTAAACAACGATATAGCTAGATGAACTTATAGCTTTATGATACAAAAAATTGTAATTGAGTTATAAAATTTATTACAGCTTAATAAGCATAAATGGCTAATATTTTTTAATTTAAATTCTGAGCCTATTATCAACATCACGATTTATAACGATCATTATTACTACTGTTTAAATAGCAAGCAATAACAATGCGTTAAGTACCACTTATTTATAAATTGACCACTGATTAGTGTAATAGTAACCAGTGGCCAATGCATATTCTTATCATTAAATTTTAGTCATAAATGATTGGTAAATTAAATGCTAGTTTTAGTAATTAGTATATTAGTTTACAGCTTATCCAATAACTGTGCCTTTTTCGCGTTAAATTCCTCTTGAGTCAAGATACCTTCATCAACCAGTTGTTTGAGCTGTTTTAATTGGTTAATAATTTGTTCATTATTAGCCGTCGCTGCGGTATTTGTGGCATTATTTTTATTTAAATCAAACGATTTTGCTAAATCTAAACCTGCACCAAGTTGTAAACCTGCACCAGCCAGTCCACCTTCATTTTGAGCTGCATCGCGTAATGCTTTGAGTTTTTCATGCTCGACATAATCTAAACCGACCTCTTTGGCAGATAATGCATCCGTTCTTGAATTAGCTATTTTACTAATGCGCTCCAAAGTCTCTTCACTAAATGTGGCGGACTCAATTTGAAAATCCTCTAACAAAAGACCTAATTTGCCAAAGATAGCTTGCAAACTCTGTTTAATTTGGTCCGATAATTTAACTAATTGTGAATCAATATTTTGATAAGAATAACTTTCTGTTGCTAATTGTGAGGTGATAGTTGGAATGATACGCGAAATCATTAATTGACTCAGATCGTTTGCGGTATAAACTGATTTACTGCCTACTACTTCGGTAAAAAAATGCTGAGCTTGTTCAATTTTAATTGCATAGGTTCCATAAGCACCAAGTTCAATTGGAAATTGATATACACTATCAATATATTTTATCGGCGTTGATGTACCCCATTTTTGATTAACCAAACTTGCTAAACGGAAAAAATACACATGCATTTTGTGTTCGCTTTCCAAGCTTTGCAGTATTTTAACTAAGTTAGTAATGAAAGGATGATTTGATGTAGAAAGTTCATAAATACCCGATTTAGTCATCACATCGATCACTTCACCCTTATAAACTAAAATGCAGCCTTGTCCTGGATTGATAATTAATTTACTGGCATTTTTTACTTCATTAGTTGGCGTTGGAAACTCATAAAATAAAACATTTTGCTCTTGGTTTTTCCACTCTATTACTGTTTTTAGTTGTCTTTTAAAAAAGTTGCCTAATCCCATATCATATTCCTTATACTAGTCATACTTATTATTTTTCATTTACTAAAGTTAGTTTTTTAATGATAGTACCATCAGAAGCTATTTGCGCATACTTATCGCAACTCTGTTTAATGATAAATCCATCATTAAAAGGCATGATCTCTTTTATGGTGATATCATCACTTGATAATGTCCAAATCACTTTACCGTTATTAATATCCAATCGTTGATAATTATAATTTGAATCGGGACTTGCACTAGTTCTGGTTTTTATAATTAATGTATTATCGTCAAAATAGATAATTTCAGGATTAAAGTAAAGTCTATCCGGAGTAAGGTTTTGATGAGAAACCAGTTGATATTTTGGATTATCGTAATAAGGAAGACTGTAATTATAAGCGCTTGCCGCATCAGTAAACTTGCCAGAACCATCAGTATGTTGATCACCAACTTTAGCTGATGTAAAAGTGTAATGGCTTTTACCATCAGGACTAATAAAAGTAAATTTAATTAACTTAAAATCCTCACCATAATTATTGGCAAAGCTAAAAGCAGTGTGTTTACTGGTATCATCTGCACTCCGCTCAAAATCTTTAATTGTCATATAAAAATCATTATTATCAACAAAAGCTTTATCCTGCAAAGGGAAATAATAGATCTTTTGCCCATCATCAGTCAGTATATGTAAAACGTGACCAACGGCGCCTTGTGCGGTCGTGATATTGACTGAGGCAATGCCTTTATTAAATTGAGGGTAATTTTGCAATAACGAAGATGTCACATCAGTTAGGGTAAAATTCCTTTTATCAAGTAAAAAAACAGTGCGTTTGCTTGCAACTAGATAGGTTTTATCTTTAGTAAAGTCATATGAAGTCCAATTAACTTTACCAAACTTATCAAATTTCACATTAGCAATTGGGCTTTCTTGCACAATTTTTTCGGAAAGCAAATCATACACAGTAAAATAATACTTTTGTTCATAGGGTAAACCATTGGAACGATTAATGATTCCTATCACAAAAGGTTTATTATCGACTAAAACTAATGAGCAAAAATTATAATTAACACGCAATGTACCACTACTTTGCGCAATTTGCGGATTGGCCGACACTGATTTAGTGGTTGTAGTCTGATTTTGTTGTATTTGCGTAGTTGCGGCTGGGGCATCATAAGAAGGCTTCGATTTAAAAAACATATTGAGCAAACCAACACAAACGCAACCAACCACGATACAGCCTAGAATAACAATTATTTTTAATTTAAAATCACCAAAATACTCATTATCTAAATTAGTTTGTTTATTATCATAAGTGACATTAACATTAATATCATCACTATCTAAAAAATATTCAGTATGACAATTTTCACAACGATAATGATCGGGTTTAATTTCAGTTTTTTGTATGCTACCACAATTTGGGCACTTGATTATTTTGATTTGCTTTGCCATTCCTATTTACTCTTATCATTATTTAATTTTGGATAAATATCGGCTATTTTATCGATTAAATAAGGGAGTGTCACTTGAAATATAGGTTTAAATTTAACGCTAACTTGCCTAATTCATCAGCAAATTTGTAAAACAGATCAAATGAAGTTGCTGCAATAACGATGACTTTTATTTTAATAACAAAGTGACAAAATTAATCACAAAATTAAGTAACGCTATTCAAAAAAACGATAAATAGATACTCAATTGAGATCAAGTAAATCAATTAATAATTATTCTGTTAGTGTAGTAGAGAATTTTAAGTGTAAAAATGAATGATAACAAATAATACACTACCAATTTTGAAAGGAATGATGCCCTGATATTTAAAAATAATTGTTTATTATCAATAATATGAATAAATAAAGCGAGATAATTTATAGGATTAAGCAAAAAGAAAGCTTATCTGCTTAATTATAAAAAAGGATGGATAAGATGAATGGAAAAAAATTGGTAGTGTTTGTTTAATTTATTCGGGCTTAGCTGGAAACGAAATATTCGCATCAGATACATCAACACGAGTTAATAATATGCGATATTTTTTCCATTGTTTTAGCTGTTCCTCTTCATTAGATTCTTGCATATCTAAATCGATAATGTCCTGAAGCACCGCTATTTTTTCATTGGCTTGATTTATTAGTGAATTTTTCATAACTTGATTTTGTTCAATGGTAGCGTTATTTTCAGCTACTTTATCTTTCACCCATTTTTTCCCGTTCCATTTGCAAAATTCGAATGGTTCAAATAACGTAAATCCTGCTTTAAGTTCACCAAGGTAGTCAATTTTAACAGCTTCCTTTGTTTCAATATTAAAGGCTGTTTTTTCGCGGTTATCTTCGACTAAAATCCATTTACCATCTTGCTCACACGGACAATACCCGTCTTTAAATTCAGGAGCAATCCGTAACGCATTGTCAGGTGGCATTGTGTCGTCGTTAGCCTCTAATTGATGTGTGTACGGTTTAAGGTCATCTGAATTATCATAATAATAATTAATCATATCAAACTCCAAGGTAAATTACAGGTGTCATACCAATGTTAAGTGGGCGATTTTCATTTGCTGTTGGTACTACTCGTGATGCATAAAAATCATAACCCCATGCCCACCAATCCTTTTTAGGTTCAAATGCGCCGTTTTGCGGATAGATTGCATTCGTACCCTGAAACGCACCGCGTGTATATAGAGTATGATTATCAACGACGCCGGAATCGAAATGCCCCCAAATTTCTCGAATAGCATCATCTTCAACACTACCTACTTGTCGGCTAGCTCCATCAACGGCTCGATCAAAAAAACCACGCCCATCGGCAGAAAATGCCGTTGGCACATTAATATATTGTTGTCCATTTATAGTTTTAATCGTAATACGATGGTCGTTTTTATAATTGGCAGACAAACCATTTAAAGCCTTGCCTTGCGGTGAACTTAATAAGTAATTATCGCCATTACGAAAATACCAACCAAACGGCAATTCATCACGTCGAAATGGCATTAAACGTTGGTCACCAATGGCATCTTTGAATACTACATGGCTACCTACCATATAAGTAGGTGTATTATTAACAACAGTTTTAACCGCTGGTAAAGCCCCTACAATATCGGCGGAAGCATTCGCCGTCGTTATTACTTCATACCAATTTTGCTTACCATCATCTTTTGAATCTGTACGATAATAAATGCGCGGGGTCTTGCTATTAACTACAGCTAATTGCTCGACTTTCCAATATGAGCTGTTACTAGGATACGCAAGCAATGTTGCCGTACAATCTCCCCCATTGAACGGCAAATTAGGAAAATTGGATGTCCTACATTGATAAAACCCGCCCGCTAAGCGTTCATCAAAATTATTGACAGCAGCACCCTTTTGGCCGCCGATACCATAGTCACCTACTTTTAGTGCGGATTTGCCGTTAATAGTAACATCATCAATATTATCAAATTTCCACGCATTACCATCTTTAGCATATCTAAGCTTTGTAAACCAATTCTTTTTTTCTGCATCATAAAAAAGAAATGAGAAATTGTCTCCAATTGGGCGAATTACTGTAACATTATCAGGATTTTCATAATTGAATTTGATACCGCACGCTTTGTATTTAAGGGTAAGTTGACCTGTAACTGTATCTCCGTTTTTTTTCACAAATGTCGATGTATCTACTGTTGAAGCCCAGCTTTTCGCATCATCTGCTGATTTAGCCGCTGCATTCGCTGATGTTTTAGCATTAGTTTCGGATGTTTTAATTGAATTAGCGCTATCGCTAGCGTTTTTAGCTGATACGCTCGCTGCTGTTGCTGATTTATTAGCTGAATCAGCACTTGTTTTGGCTGCATTAGCGCTATCTGTTGCTGATGTACTTGCCTTTTGAGCGTTACTTGCATTTTTTGCTGACTCACTAACATAAACTTTACTTTCTTCAATAAGCTTAATAAGTTCTTGTTGAATAGAGTATTGCGAAATTATTGTAACAACGCTTCCATCAGGTGCTGTCAATGTAACTTTACCATCACCTGTTAATATTGTCTGCCAAGCATTAAGTTGTGTTTGATAATAATTTAACATTTCAGAGATGCGTAATGCTAAACTTTCAATTGAAACCGTTGGTGATGTAGGGATTTGATATATACCCCCTGTTTTACTTTCACCACGATAATCATCTGCCAACATTAATTGCGTATCAGATTGTACGGATGCTATTTCATAGATTTCAATTTGATTTGATGATTGTAGCAATAACATTCTACCAGCAGAAATACCCAACAACGGATTAGCCCATTTAGTGCCAATCCCTGTCACGATGTTACTGCCTTTTGTTACATTGATCGTACCTGTTTTGTACCAAGACATAGTATTCCTCGAATTTTAGACATAAAAAAACGCTACGAGAGCGTTTATATTTTCCGGTTTTAATTTATAATTTAAATAATTTTTTTGAGTTATCCCTTTTTATTTGTATTTGAGCTCCTCACATATAATTAATATATGGGTGGAAAAATTATCGAGTATCTAACGTATAGTTCCATCAACGTTCAAACTCAAATCATAGTGATTATCATTAATTTTTTTTATCTTGATGATATCAAATCCATTTATTGCATTACCCAATGAGTTTTCTTGATAAATAGCTCTACAACTTGAATAATTTGCAAAAGATAAAGACGAAAATAATATTACAGATAGAATTATTAATCTTTTCATTGTTAACCTCAAAAATTGAAATAATTTTCAGCGTCTAAAACTAGGACCTTTTGCGCAGAAATATAGAACCCATAACTCAATTCAGATTCAAACCAAAAAACTTTATGTATTCGTTGCTCTGACGTAGAGAGTTGATAACCATTTGATCTTACGCCGATGTCGCAAACCCAATTTTGATTTTTGTTGCCATTAAAAAAACTAGCTCCGACTGAAACCGTTGCGTGCATCGGGCGTTTAATACCATTTATTGACTGCCATTGACCAAGTGAGTATCTTTCAAAACTTGTTAACACCGGATTAATGAAGATTTCATTACAAGAATCATATACAACATTTTTATTCTTATATATTCGCAAGCCAAATTTTGATGTTTTTATGTGACCGACACCAAAAATGACAACTTTAACTTTAATTGTTCGATTACTTACATGCCCATTATGATCGTAAGGAACATAACCAAAAACGTCATAATATCTGTGCTCAAAATCTTTACCAATTGAAATGGTTGGATCGTCGCAATAAAAAAATACAAATGAATTATAATTTGATAATGACGGATCTATATCGCTAACTCTCCATCCTTGATTGCTGATTTCTATATCTCCTTTCCATATTACATTAGTAAAATTACTATACTGATTAATTTGAAAAAAAGAACTAACACCATTAAATAAAATGCCGTGACCATTAGCTTTAATGGATTTCGGCCACGTCAAAAGAACAAGCTGTTGATTTTGGTCTAAATATACTTCATCAGGATACTTCGACCAAGAATTTCTCCCGTATTCACCATTCTTGAAACATAATTGACGATTTTGATCTAAATAAGCAATAGGATCACTTGATGCATCAATAAATGTTGCCCCTGTTGAATCAGTACCAAAAGACCAAAACCCACACGGCTCTGACAAATGAGCATAATAATCATATCCCTCAGGTACATACAATCCTGTTTGCGGATATACATTTGAACCTAACGCGCCTGAAATACACATTGTCGTACACTTGCTATCTAATTTATATGCCGTACCCGTTTTTGTGAAAACTTTAATTCCAAATGACATTACACCTCCAAATTACCGATTTGAACAACTAAAGCACCTGTTTCATCGAAAACTTTTAAACCTTCACCATTGAGTACAATTCGACCCTCATTATAAAATGAACTATTTATTTCAAAAGTACCATCCTTAAATAACCTCCACCCAGACTTACCTGGTATATAGTTTTCTGATTGTATAGTATCTGATATTTTTGCAAAATTTAGAGTTGAGTTACCTATGATTGCATCATTCATGATGACAAAACCATCCTTGACGATGAAAGCGGGTACTGGTGTACCATTAGCTTGATTCATGACCATCAATTTATCAGCAAGGAAAATAACATTTGACTGCATACCTACATCGGTATTTTCAACACCCATGGTCATACCCGCAACATACTGCCTACCATTATTATCAACCTCCACTTTCATTGTGCGGTAGGCAGATAATTTACCATTGGTGTCTTGGATGGCTTTTGACACATCATTAACTTGCGCAGACACATTACCGATATTAGTATTAATTGAATTAATACTATTAGCCTGTGAAGTAATTACATTACCTTGCTGGGTAACTTTTGTATCCATTTGATTAATGGCTGTTGCATTATTTTTAACACTATTATTTACACTATCTATTGATGATGATAATTGCGTTAGAATGTTACTTTGAGACTCAATCGATTCACCTTGTTTTACTGTCGTTTGTTTAAGTTCATTGATAGAAGCGTTCGCGCCATTTAAATTTGATGAGATTTCGGTCAATTTAACTGCGGTTGCCTCACTTTCATTTACAACCAAAGCTTTCGTTTCTTTTATTTCAGCATGAGCATTACCGATTTCTTTTCGCCACCTTTGAGAATCAACATCATTTGCTAAAGCGTTTTCAATAATGGACTTAGCATTTTCGATTGATAAACGTGTATTTTCAGCCAGCATAGTAGTATGGTCTGTGATTGAGCTGGTGTTATTATTTGTTTGTTCGACTAATGAGTTCCATGCGTCAGTCTCTTTTATTTCCTCAAAAATGTGATCAGTTAAGTCATTGGTATTGGTACTGGAAATACCTTGCACCCAATCGGTCCAATCACTCACATTACCAATTTTATCAACTAAACGAGCACGATAGAAAAAGGTTTGACCAATTGCAAGTCCCATTTGTGAATAGCTGCAACTAGGATAACTGACATTAGAAAGTAATCTTGCATCTTCTTCATTTTCATTGTTGGAATATTGAATTTCGGTATGGCTGGTATCGCCCGCGCCTTTAGGAAAGGACCAAGTTAAATCTATACCCAATATCACATCATCACTTGCGCTAAAGCCGACAGGTTTTTCGGGTGTTCCAACTTTGCCTTTAATGAATTTTGATTGTGAATATGTCCAAGGTGATGAAGTATCAAGCGCATTAACAGCGCGAACACGCACATCATATGTACCCGAATAAATACCTTCAATGGAAAAATTAGTTCCATTAGTTTTGCCAATATTATTCCAAGATGAATTATCTTTTCGCCATTGGGCAATATAATTTGTTGCACCTTCAACGGCATCCCACTGAGCATTCAAACACGAAATAGACAGTCCTTGTGAGATATAGCTACTTTCAAAAACACTAATAGTTTTTGGCGATGATACCGCTGTCGGCGGTACCACAGTAATTGGTTTAGGCTCAATTCGGATTCCATTATCAATGTAGTTGAATTTATTGGGGTCATGCTCCACAGCAGTAATGTTGAATTTACCATTTTCACTTGCCGATATTGAGGTAACCCGAAAATATTGAATAGCAACATTATCACTGTCAATACACCAGATTGCTCCAGCGACAGGTGTTATTTTATAGTTTGCAGTCACCGTAATTGTTTGCCGATCTTCACTAATTGATCTAATTGTTCGACTTTGCGCGGTACCATCGGGCAAATTAATCACTAAACGATCTCCGGCTTGATAATCTATCTTTCTATCAAGTGTGATTTTTCGACCAGTAACTGATTGTATTCGTCCGCCGTTTTCTTTACCTGAACGTGAGGGATCAGCGATACCAATAATTCTGGCTGGTAAAGGAATATAACCGTCTAATCCGACGGTAAACGTAACCACTTCATCTTTCGCATTTGAAAGCAAAGCCCATCGTCCACGCCTTTGGGCTTCGGCTTGCGATGTACAGCCTATAGCGGTTAACTTCATGACATTAACATCATAACGACGCATCAAGTCATAATCCCATACGGGTTCAACATCGTCACAGTAATGGTTATTCGGATCTGAATAGGCCACTAAACATGATGTATAGCGATTTTTATATGAACCACTTGAATAGGTAAAATCACCAACAACATTTGAAGGATGGTAAATAAAATCAGGTTCATCTTGTGGCATATCCGCCGTTAGACAGATTTGATCGTTACCCCAAAATAGTATGCCACGAAATGAAGCCACCAGATCTTTTAAAACAGTATAGGCTTCTTCCTGACTTTGTATATATTCATTACAAACAAAACGTGGTTCTTTTCCGCCTCGCCCATCAGATACCATCTGATCACAATACTGACCCAGTTGATAGATAGACCATTTATCAAGCATGCTGGCATCAATTCTTAACCCCATTCCGGCTATTTCATCACGCATTAAGTAATAGGCAAGCCAAGCAGGGTTGTTGGTATAAGCCATTTTAAAACCACCTGTCCATGTGCCAATGTATGTTCGACTCACTGGATCGTAATTATCAGGAACTTGGACAACTTTACCTTTAACTTTACAACTAATTTTAGGTATTGAACCATTAAATTGACTCGCATCTAATTCGATATAAAGCAAAGCGGTATTTGGGTAACGTAATTTGCTATCAATTATTTCAGCATAGGATGACACGCCAAATGCATTAACCAATTTACTCGATTTTGAATCAGGAGTGAATCGTCTTACTCGTATAGCCCAACCATCAATAGCTTTCGGTAGATTAATCCGGTGATCACGCTGATATTCTGAAGTGGTTTTACCCTGAAACGTCCCATTTATCACCGTTTGAAAAGCACCACCATCAGTTGATAATTCGATAACATATTTGGTAACTGTACCAACTGAGTCACCATTATCCTTATACTCAACGTGAGCCGGTAAACTCAATTTAATACGAACTGCATCCAGATCTAAATTCGAAAATGCACGCACCCACGGTTTATCGGCTTTGACTGTAAAACCAGCTCGCAGTTCATTACTAATTTCTGGAATACCCTGAATGTAGTCTTGTGTTTGTGAACCGTTACGAAATTCCCAATTGACGCCTTTGAAGTTACGAGAACCATCTAAATTAGCCAGCGGAGTGTTATCAATAAAAATGTCTTGCTCTGTTAAATGTCCCTGAATTTCACCTTCGCTTAACGCTAATAACAACTTAAGTTTAGCGTTTGACAGTAAATTATCTGGTTGTTCATATGGCGTATGTTGTTTTTTACTTCCGCCTTTTTGCCCTTCTATCAATTGCATAACTCACCTACTGTTGGTCTTCTGAATAAATACCGGCATTAATTACCGCGCCACCAATTTCACGTTCACCAAGCAAAACAGGCACAGGATAGCCAACAGCATTAGTATTCACTGGCCCACCAAATCCATAATTGGGTTTATTTTCGGCACTCGATGATTTACCTGCATTAAATTTAGGCTGTGGAGTCAGTAGTTGAACCACGCCCCCCAACATCATGCTAATACCAATTCCTGTTAAAATAGATGTTGCGCTCATCGTACTAGCCGTCAAGAGAGTTCCCCACTGAGCTAATGTTGCTCCTGCTGTAAAAAAAGCGGCAACTAATGCAACTGCACCAATAATAATTTGAAACATGCCTCCACTTTTTGCACCTTGTGTAACTGGCATAATCATATAATTTTTACCATTCGCATTAATATCAAACTCATCAATACCAATATTTTTGCCATCAACAAAAAAAGCGAACTTAATACCTTTTAAATGCGCTGAACACATGTATTTTTCAAATCCTTTGATCGTTGCACATAGTGCGCGTAATAGTTCTTTAAGATTTTGTACATCATATTGATGATTCTTACCAAACTGCTTAGCCATTGCACCTTTTAGTGTTAAATTACTGAGCATGAAATAACTCCTTATGTCGTACTATGCGAACTGTTCTATCTCGAAAATATTTACCGTAAGGTGTACGAGTCGATAATTGACCGTATAAATGATGTAAAATAAGATTGTCACCAACATAAATAGCAGCATGATTGGTCACTTGCGCACCAATACGCATCATGATGATATCGCCAACTTGCATTTCAGTGATGTTGACTGCAACAAATCCTTCAGCTTGCCAATTATCATCATAAAGATGTTCTGTTCCGCTTTCCCACCACTGCCTTGGAACCGAATAATTATTTAAATCAATATTATATTCTCGCTGATAATAATCCATAATCAGTGACCAACAATCAGCATGCCCGAGTAGCCATTGGCGTCCGGTATAATCTCGATTTACGCGTGGAGATATTGTGCAAAAATCACCATCGGGTACAGATATAATGCCCCACTCAATACCTGAATGATCACATTGAATACGGTCAAATTCAGATGGCACTAGTGATACAACATCAGGATGAGAGTGAATAATCATGATAATTTCGCCTTGCTTTTCGGCTTGTAACTGTTCGTCAGCGGCAATCAAAAAATGTTCTTTAGGATTATCAGAAATATTCTGACAAGGAACATATTTTTGTGATTTACCCGTATCAATAATCAATCCACAGGCTTCATTTGGGTATTGACTTTCTGCATGATTTTTTATGGCATCTAATAATTTTTGTCTCATATTACTTACTCTGTAAATTAGCTGCTGGAAAACCACCGAAAGGAAGCGAAGCATTACCATGTCTTGCTTTACAATCTTTTAAAAGTCCACCGCATACATCTTTTGCAGGATCGTCCGTTGGATCACCAGTTTTGGTGAAATATTTATTACCAGCATAATCACAACCAGTACCACTTCGATACCAGCCACGCATACACCAAGTGCAAACAGTGGTAATTTGCCTTGTTGGTAGCTGTAGATTTTGAATATCAAAAGGTGAACACAACTCAAATTCAACCATAGTTTTGGTTTCTGTTTTTTTGCTATTTACATAAAATAGTTGTACGCGTTCTTGAGCTGGATCTGCATTTGGATTACCATTAATCCAGTTGGCCGCATCCAGATACTTAGCCATTGTGGTATGGATTTTGATTTTTGCTTGAACTAAATCTGCATAATCCAAGCAAAGCCTTGTCACTTTTCCTTCAATATTGCCAACTGATAACGTTGGTGTTGGTTGGGCGCCTGTGCTACTCAACTCAAGACCTTTTAGTTCGTAAGGATAAGGTAAGTATTCTTTTCCTTGCCATTTAATAGAAGGTAAATTATCAACAACAAAAGAGGCCCAACCCTCTGATGAGACATTATGCGCATGAAAGCGAAGGACTTCATCTAATCCAAATTTTGTACCATCAAGTTCAATAAGTTGAATTAGCTCGTTGCCTTCAAGTGCTTGTAAGTCCTGTGTTATTGGCATTTATGTTCTCCAGACATAAAAAAACCACCTAAAGGTGGTTAATTGAATAGGTAATAATAATTTATGGTGCATAAGCCTGAATAAATTTAAATGATAGTGAAACAACATTACCCCCCATAAATTCTGATTCGATAGATTTATTTACGACTCGGTATAACTTTTCTTCACCATAGGGATTAGTCCATTTGAAAGATTTTATAATATGAGAATTTAAAAAAGCGCGAACTTGTTTAACTTCGCTTTGTTGTCCTATGTAAGTTAATTGCCACTCTTCTGTAGTACTATTAATACCGGTGCTTGATAATTGTGTATAACCATCGCCAAAACTAATTTCATTAATATTGGATAGATCCGAAACTTTTGGATTTCCCATTGTTTTCCATTGAAATTTATCTACTGCCATAACCTCTCCAATAACTTACCTTGCATGCATCACGTTATATAAGTCACCACCAGGTGAAACAAGTTTTTTCATCATCTCATTCATGCGTTGCTGTATAACGGCACCGACTTGAGCCTCAACAGCTTTTGCATCAATATTATTTGTTGTAGTTGTTGCTGAGTTGTTTTCTGAGGACATATTAACAGCAATATTTGCCGATACATTTACAGCACTTGTTGATTGATTCGATTGACGAGTAAAAGCAATGGGTGAAGCCTGACCAACATCGACATATCCACCATTAGCATACTCTTGTTTTTTATCATTCATTAATGCATAAAGTGTATTTACCCCTATACGTTTGGTTGCTTCTTTAGTGAAGACAAATTCACCTTTGTGAACAATACCGGCTGGTTGATATTTATTACCTCGACCGGTAAAGCCCCCTGGGTTTAACGCATATCCAACATTACCACCCATTGCATAGCCACGAATTTCGCCGCCACTGTAGGCATCTTGAAGCCCCCCCGTTGCTTTACTTGTTCCACCACCAAACCTCATCCACCCTAAAGCAGTTTGAATTACTTGAGCTAGTATTAGCTTATTAATAATTTCAATAATATTAATTAAGATAGAACGGGCAAACTCGTTAAAATTGGCTTTTCCTGTAGTCACTAATTGAGTCATCATATTTGCCATAGAGCCCATGGTATTTTGTGCAAACCCTTTGGCTGCGCTAAATACGTCTTGTGCAGTATCAGCATAGTCTAAAAGTCCCACTTTTAGCCCCATTAACCAATTACCTTGATTAGCATCATCTTGCTGCCAACTTTTTTGTAATGTCTGTTTAGCTTGATCATATTGGTTTGTTAAATTTTCTATCTGGCTTGGATCTTTTGTTTTATCCAACTCATTTTGTTTATTTATATCAAGTTGCCTTAATTGAGCTTGTCTTGCAGCATCTTTTGATGACATACCAAATGTTGCTTGTTTAATTTGACCTTCAATAGATAAATTTGCTGTATATTCTTTCATTTTTTGAATAGCTTTGGCTGCTGCTTCGTATTTAGCAATCTCATCACCAATAGCCGCATTTTTTGCATACTGAGTAAGTAACGCTTCTTTGTGCGCTAAAACATATTTTTCTTCTTCAGTAAGTCTCTTTTTATTATTACTGCTTTCTAATACTTGAATTTGGTTTTGTAGATCCAGATATTTTTTACGTTCAGATGTAATTGCTTCTACTGTTAAACTTTGCTCTTGTAATTCTTGAAGTTGATTTCTAAGACTTATTTCTTGCTGTTGGGATGTTTGTAATAAATTTGTTGTTGAATTTCTTCTGCTCGAATTACTCGCTTCAATTGCAGCTGCTACAGCGTTTCTTTTACCTTCTGTCACATAACCAGGTTGATCTTTTTTAAAAATTTTATTAGCTGCATCTGCCAGTCTATTCATTTCATCAAGTTCAGCTTTTGTACGCTGACTTGGATTCATGATCATTCTTTCGTATTGATAGAATGGGCTTTTTTTAGGATCTTGTGCTTGATCTAAATTTGTAATTAATTTTAAAGATTTTAGTTTAAGTGATGCATTGTTCGCTTTTTTTTCAATTTCAAACAAACTATCTATCAACATTTTGAATTTATTTGAACTATTTTCAGAAGTAAGGTAAAGATGGCTTAGTTCTTCTATTAAATTGTTAATTTTTTCTTCTACTTTAATTGAATCAGTTTCAGACCTTATATCAGCTAATTGTTCTAATACTCTTCTAGCGCCTTCATAAGTCATTCCATAATATTCAGCTAATTTTTTTGTTTTTAGTTCAATATTATCAATTTCATCCAAATCAATTTTGCTTCCGGATTTGAGTTTATCTATACTATTAAGTACTGAATTTAAATTTGTTTCAGCTCTCATTCCCATTGAATTCGCTGAATTAACCAGATCAACTAAGCCATCTGTCGCGTTCTCTATATCATGATGCAATTGTTGTTTGATAACTGAAATAATGGTATCTAAATCTATTTTACTTGATTTAACCATGGCTTCAACCAACGCTCTATTTCTTCCAAGTAAATTCATCATTTCATCAGATAAAAAAGTAAATCCTGTGTTTTTATCTGTGTCCAATACTTTATTTAAACGATCTTGTGCTGCGGCTAGTTTTTCTGTTGCTGATTCAGTTTCGAATAATTTTGGTACTAAACCTGTTAAAAAATTAGATAATGCCGAAATACCAATATTTATTGGGTTAATCGTGGTCAATAAGTTATTAAATGACTTACCTATTTCGGTTTTAATTTTATTAGTAAAACTATTTCCAATTGATGGAGTGGTTTCTTTGCTCTGATTTGTGTTTGCTACCGAAAGATCTTTTCTGGCATTTTTTAACTCTTTCGAAGCTGAGGTTAGATTTCTTACACTATCAATCTGATTTTTAAAGCTTTTAAATAATTTATCATTAAATTCTATTAAACTTCTTGTTGTATTACTGCTAAAAATTAAGCTTTTTTGATACTCATTTAAACTATTTCGACTATAGTCAATGCTTTTAGTTATTTGAGAAAATTTACTATTCATCATTAACTGTGCATTACTGAATCTATCTGATGCTGCGGTAGCTGCATCAGCTTTTTTCGTAAAATCATCCAATTTTTTATTTACTTCTGTAACGCTTTTAACATTAATTTTTAACGTTAGCGATGTAATTTGTTCTGCCATAATACTCTCCAGGCATAAAAAAACCCGCCAAAGCGAGTTTATTAAGTAATAAGTTGTTATACTAAAATAGAGAAGCCAATCTTAAATTAAATCTGTTGCTAAATATTATTTAAGGAATTTATTACCAACAATAATAGTGCTTACTTTATTTCTTGTCTTTTGGTTATTATATCTTGCATTTCATTTGATATGGTTGAAATCGCTGAAATGCTATTTAGCACAGTCTCATCGGCCCAATGCGAATTGCCCATATCACTAATTAATAACTCAGATATAGCGGTGATATGACTTAATTTTGCATATAACTTATCAAAATCTGATTCGGCAATAATAATATTTCTGTTCATCTCTATTTCCTTAACTAACTTAATTTTCTATAAATCTAATAAATGGATTGATTCATTAATGGCTCTATTATGTATGCTTACTTTGCTATTTGTAATTTAGATTTGATTGTTTATTGCAATTTTACAAATTGCAAATTAATCAATAACTTTTGTTTGCGCACCTTCACTAGGCTGTTTTAATATGAGTATTTCAATTTTGTTATCACAATCTTTATTTGTTTAATATCAATAAATTAATTTATTATGCTATTTTTTATTGGTAATAAATCCGTTTCGATTCGTTTTTCCATTGCTCATTTATGAATAAATAGATGTGACTTATCGCTTATCTTATTTAGATTAAAAATAACAAGTGTTAGATAACCGACTTTCGTCGGTTATTTGGTTTTATGAATTATTTTTAAGGCTTGGCTTTCCATTAGTTGAATATCGTGAAAAATCGTTTCGCTTTCTAAAATATTATTCACTTTCATCACCCAAGGAAGGCAATTATAATCAAGCCCGATTAGTCCACTCATGCTTGTACGCCATTGCGTTGACATGGCTTTAAATAATCGAAATGAATCTAAATTATCCTGCCATATCTCTATAAATTCGCCATCATAATCATCCTCAGACAAACCAAAAGCAGCTAATTCATCTTGAGAAGGTTCAGGCGTATATAACGCAGTGACAAGCTCAATTAGTTTTTTTCGCGTTGACCAAATAATTCTTTATAGTAAGTTGTTGTAATTGCTTGTGAAGCAGATGGATAGTTATTTAATAAAATTTGCATATTGTCTTGATTAAATTCATCATTTAAACTCCAACCAGCGACAATTTTCATGATAAAATCAATAACACCATTATTTTTCAGTTCATCTTCAAATTTAGCAAGCTCATTGACTGGATAATGTTTGAAAGTAAACTCAACTGATCCGTCTTCTTGGCCAGGCCGAGCAATTAACACTTTGCATTTAAAAGTGGGATCTGCAATTAATTTAAATTTTGCCATTGACCATTCACCTTATTTATCTTTATAAAATGTAATAGCGGGTGATTCAACAGTGGTACTAATTTTTACTGTTTCAACTTCGTTAATTGTGGTTTCTGGTGTTGGATCAAATGAAACCCGCACCGCGTCATAACGTGTTTCATTCGCTTTTGGTACATACATTTTCATAGCCACAACTTCATTGGTTTGATCTAAGCTTTGTAGTAAAGGATAAATCGGTAATGAGCTATCATGAGCAATGGTAAAAGTTTTGGTTTTAGCTGATTTTATCGTCGGTAATTGACGTTCTGTTTCATCTTCTAAAAATTGAATTTGTACAAATTGTTGTTCACCGCCCTCGCTGGCTACTTCTTTAATTTGTGGCAATCGTTCCCAATCGGTAATTTTAGTAAGACTACCAAAGCCTTCGTTAGCTGGGAATACATTAACATTACTTGTGTTAATATTACCTAAAGTGACATCGGTATTATTAACACGTACAATTCGTGCCACAACATTATTTAGTTTATTCCAAGACGAAGCAATAACAACTTCGTCATCAACATTAAGTCCATGCCCAGCTTTTAATGTCACGACAGCCTCTTTATCGTTAGTAATTAGATTAAAATCAAGCTTAGCATCTTTTGATTTTTGCACGTAAACTCGTGCACCATTAGGTAAAGCAAAACCCATGTGTTAACTCCTTTATTTTATTACATTAAAGTGTCAGCAAGATAATTCATACTGACGGGAATAGTGTAAGTGGTTTTATCCGTTATAGTAGGATAAGCACTTGGTACAAAATTAATATAAAGCGCAAAATTGTCTTTTTTTAACTCTAAATTAAGTGGGAAGTGAGCAATAATCGCATCACATATACGCAAAGCATCTGATTTGCCCGTATTGATTGGTACTGATAAACACCTTAATAAACTCTTGATTCACTGTCCAAATCGAAACAGGTTGTGATCGCTGGTAATAAAGTTGATCTTAAATAAGCATTATCGTTCTGTTGAATAGTAACATTTTTATCAAAAATGGATAATTGTACTTGTTTTGCAACTATTTCAAGATATGATTCAAGCCGTGCCGAAATAGGCAAAATCAATTTTTACCTCTTTACTAAGTTTATTATTAGAATATATCTATGCTTTCAATATTGCTTTTATGATCGTTTTGTTTGGTGTATGTCTTACATTATCAAATTCCAATCGAGTAATATTTTGAATGTGATTAGTGATATAAATGAATTGCACATCACAAAACATATTTTTATTTGTGCCATGCAGTATTTTGAAGTGTTAGTAGAATCAATGTAATTGACATTTTCTCTATCAACTAATTCTACTTCTGTAGTATCAGATGATACGTGCCAATTGGACTCAAATTGTCGACTAAAATCTGTCTGATGATTTTCTAATTCAAGAAATTTGAGATGAGTTATTCGAAGGGGGTAGAAGACGATGTCTTGTAAAATATCGATACTTATTTGTTTTACCAGCGTATCAGGCTTATCTTTCCCTTGATTAATAAACTAATTGATTCCATTCAAAAAATTTTGTAGTTGCTAGACATAACCAACATCTATTGTTAACAAAATTCATTTAAGCACTGAGCAAAATTGATAAGGTTAAAGTAAGAGTAGTAACTAGATTAACCCATTTACATATGTTGTTTTCCCACTGTTTTTTATCGCGGTTAACACCTGTTGACGGTTAGATGTAGGACTAAAACTTATGTGCACCCATTGATTATGTTCTTGAATAAGCTTATCAAATTCAACTCTTGCATCGATTAATCGTTGACAAATTTCTTTAGGTGTACCAAAAGACGAATGAAAATCGACGGCTAATCCTAGCGTGTGGGCACTGGTTGCGACTCCACCAACACGCGCATTTAGCGCAGGGCAACGATAACCAGAAGTGATAATAATGGGCTTTCCTAAAGCTTGTCTGACTAATTCCAACTTTGCAGCGGTGAATTTAATATTAGGCATCAACTCTGTAGGCACGCTATTATCTATCTTTAATCTGCTGGCTAATAGAGAGTTAGTAAATTCCTCTAATTTAAAGTTTGCTGTAAGTTTCACGGTTATTCTCCTTTAGCTTTTTTTAACAGTTTTTCTTCGAGTATTTTTATTAGGGTTGCACCAGACCAACCAGCTAGACCAGCTACGCCTCCTGCTAATTCAAATTCCCAGTTGAAATAACTTGCGCCCAGTACAACCAATAGACCGGCAAATATTGAAATAAATATTTGTGCAAATAACACCCAGACATTGAATTTGTTGCCATTGAGCACGTGATAGCAATAACTCGCTAATGAGCCCAATAAGGTGACAATCATTAAATAAATGACAACATACCAATTAATGTTGTTAGGATCTTTTATAGGCATAATAAATCTTTATATAAGTTAACAACGGTAATTGAATTTAACCGCTGATTTTGTTTATTTAAAATAGGAAAGATAATGAATAAAAACAATGTGATAGGTTAATTTTATTGAAAAGAACATGTATTAGAAATAATGCATAATACTATGAATTTCTTAATCTTTATCTTGTCATTATTAGACAAATTATTTAATTTTAATGAGTAATAAACGATTGAACCCAATATCCCTAATATTTTACTATTTTCTAATCATGCAATATCAAAAATAGTTGCCGCCTCCTTTTTTTAATAATAATTTCATATAACAAATTGATAAAATTATAAAATATTTACCAATAAACATTTTTATAATGTCAATTAGACTAATTTACATCAAAATCATTGCTACTGTTGTAGCAAGTAGAAATCGATAAAAGGTAAATAATAAGATTGATACGCAAAAGATTATCTTGTTTTCTTGATGAATTAAGATGTTTGGTATCATTTAAGAGCATTAATACACTATCAAATAAAATTTAATATATTATTGATTATTTACCTAATTAATCTCTAAATATTTGCATTACCCTATTTCGAACGACTCAAATTCAAAATTAATTTAATTAGCCAAATATCCTATTTTGCAAATATTTCACATAACAAAAAAGTCCGTCTATTGCTAGCGGGCTTTTTTATGCGTTTAAATTTTGATTATGGACTAATTATATATGCTTATTTGCGCAATGTCAAGCAT